>DASQZL010000138.1:0-9105 GCA_035638715.1 Balneolaceae bacterium | reverse complement strand
CCAAACCGGTCGATCATACGTTTCACATCTTTTCTGATTTGTTTAACCGGCCCCAGCAGCTTCGCCGGGTCATAATTACCCTGTAAAGTTACTTTTTCATGCGTTTTGGTACGGGCGAATTCCGGCGAGATTGTCCAGTCGAGGCTCAGAGCCGCCGCCTGGCTTCGGACAGCCAGCCGCTCCAGGGCATACCAGCTGCCCTTGGCAAATAAAATGACCGGTACCTCCCCGATGGCCTCAGTAATTTCCATCAGGCAGGGCAGGGCATAGCGATTGAAATCATCCGGGCCAAGCAGTCCAGCCCACGAGTCAAAAATTTGTATCACCTGCGCGCCGGCTTCAACCTGTGCTTTCAGGTAATCAATCGTTGCTTTTGTCAATTCTTTGAGTACATGCTGGGCCGCATCGGTATGTTCGTATAAAAATTGCTTGGCCGTAGCAAAATTTTTAGAACCGTGTCCCTCGATCATATAACAAAAAAGCGTCCAGGGAGCGCCGGCAAAACCGATCAGGGGCACGCGCCCGTTCAGTTCCCTGCGAGTTAGCGTTAAAGCCTCCATTACGTGCGACAGCTTTTCAGGAATATTTTCAGCAAATATGGCAAAAGCATCATCCACTGAGCGTATTGGATCGTCAAAAACCGGCCCCTTGCCTTTAATTAAATCCACATCCATACCCAGTGCCTGCGGTACCGTAAGGATATCAGAAAAAAGAATCGCGGCATCCGGTCCGAGTTCATCGATGGGCTGCAGGGTGATTTCACAGGCCAGCTCGGGCGTTTCAACCCGCTCGAAAAAGGAATATTTTTTGCGCAGTTTCATATACTGTGGCAGATAGCGGCCGGCCTGTCGCATCATCCATACGGGCGGACGTTCTACCTCTTCACCCCGAAGGGCGCGGAGCAACAAGTCGTTTTTGAGTTTGGGAAAGTTGTTTTGCATATAATTTTTAAACCGTCATCCCAATTCCGAATGCGTTCGGGAGAGGGATCACAAATGGTGCCCAAGCTTATATTTTTTGCTTACGCAACACTTTAGATTCCCGATCACCCGACTATTGTCAAAATCCACGGAATGACTATTATCTATCTAATTTAACTTTCAGTTTCTCTTTCGCGAAATAAATAAGTTGATACCGTCTGAAGCAACATCTTTGTATCAGGCTTGTCAGCTTTATTAACCGGTTGATCCGTTTCTTCTTCAAGTGCGCCGGCGGTGGTGGGACCAATCGCAAATAGCGGCGGAAGCGGTTCGTCAAAACCCTGGCCCTGTTTGAAGCCTTCCACGGCGCTGGGACTATAAAACAATATTGCCTCAACCGGCTCCCGCGGCATTTCAACCGGCTGAATATGGGTTTTGTAGACTTCAACACCGATCACTTCGATGCCTTTTTCGGTGAGGGTGTCACTCATTGTACCACGGCTTAAATTGCCGTGAAAATAGATGACCGAATCAATTTTTCCTTCCTCGATTATTAGCTCCGCCAGATGTTCACTGTCCTGCTGGAATGGAATTTTGGCATCGAGGCCCAGATCCTGCAAGGCCTTTTGCGTCTTGGAGCCTACTGCAAAAAGCTGAATCTCCGGGCGCACCTGCAAGCCTGATTCCATCATTTGTTCCAGCGCACGGACGCCATTTTTGCTGGTGAACACCCAGTCCGATTTTGTATTTTCGTTAATAGTCGCAAGCACGCGGTCCCAATAGGCTGGAAATTCAAATTCCAGCGCCGGTTCCTCCAGCGGATTCAGTCCCAGGATACGTGCATATTCACGTTGCTGGCCGGAAAGCGGCCGGGTAATCAAAATATTTTGCTGTTGTTGCCGCATAAAACGAATAATTGTCATCATCCCGCAGTTGCTGCGGAATCTCATTACAAATTATTGGCGATGAACTCAGACCAACGGGCATTGGCCTTTGAGATCTGGAAAAGAGGCTAAGTCAAGCTCAGCACACGGTTCAGGATGAGTAGTTTTCGTGTTAACGATTCAATTTTTCCATAATTTTGGCCGCACCCTTGTCAAGTAATTGACGGGCAGCTTTTTTACCGAGCCCTTCCGCTTCGAAAACAGGTAGTTTTTTTTCAAAATCGTGGCGTTCGCAGCCGTCCAGCGTCAATGCAGTGGCTTTAAAATGGATATTTTTTTTCTCCATCCAGGCGTGAGCGCCCACCGGTGCGCTGCAACCCGCTTCCATCACACGCAAAAAATTACGTTCAATTTGCGTACATATTGCCGTGAAATCATCATTCAGTTGCGATACGATGTCCTGCATTTTTTCATCATCTTCACGCACCATCACGGCCATGGCTGCCTGCGCCGGAGCAGGGATCATCCAGTCCAGATACTGGCTGATATGCTGGTTCAAACCAATACGTTTCAGGCCGGCAGCTGCAAATATGGCCCCGTCCCAGGGCTTGGTTTGCACTTTTTCGAGACGTGTATTCACATTACCACGCAAATTCACCACCTTGTGGTTGGGATACCGGTTGAGCCACTGCGCCTTTCGGCGATTGCTGCCGGTGGCGATAACCGCTTCATGGTTCGGATCATTCAAAAAGTCAGTCCCATCAGGAGCTACAAGCGCATCACGCGGATCGTCCCGCTCCGTCACGGCCGTGATCGTCAGTGGCATCGGATTTTCTGTCGGCAAATCCTTAAAGGAATGTACGCCCAGATCGATATCACCATTCAGCAGCGCACGGTCTACGGCTTTGGTAAATACGCCGCGGCCGCCCATTTCGGGCAGAGGCGTGGTCTGATCCTTGTCACCCTCAGAGGTGATGAAAATCAACTCGGCATCATACCCCTGTTCAGAAAGCAGATCAGCCACCTTTCGGGCCTGCCAAGTTGCCAGTTCGCTACTGCGCGTACCAATTCGTATAGGTCGTTGGTCATTCATCAACTGCATGGGGTTCCAGCTTAAACATTTCGTTTACGACCTTTCGGATATGATCAGATTCGTGGTGGTCGCGCAGGTGCTCAATGGAATAGGCAGCAATTTTATTCACAATACGGCGGGTGAGATTTTCAACCTTGTCACGGTCGGTTTCCTTGATCTTATTCTTGAAGAATTCAAACTCATCTTCACGGATATTTTCGAACTTCTGGGTAAGCGCCTTAATCGTCGGCACAACGGTTTGCTTGCGCAGCCACTCCTGGTAATCGGTCAGTTCATTAATAATGATTTCCTTTGCCCTGGGGATGTCCTGCTCTCTTTCGCGATGAGCTTTATTCGTAACGTCCGAGAAGAAATCCATGTTTGCCAGATCCACAAATTCAAGATCTCCTATTTCCGGGGCAATATTACGTGGAACCGATAGATCAAGCATGATCTTAAACGAAGGATTTTTCTGTGCCTCCCGCATATCTTCCATGGTAACGACAGGATTCTGGGCGCCGGTAGCGACAATAATTAAATCCGCCTCGGCAATTTGATGCGGCAGTGTTTCCATAGCAGCCGACTCGAAATCAAAACGATCGGCCAGAAAATCAGCCCTTCCGGGTGTCCGGTTCACCAGCGTAACGCTTCGGGGACCAAGATTCATCAGATTTTTGCATGCTACTTTTCCGATTTCACCTGCACCGACGAGCAGAATATCTTTATCGCTGATGGTGTTAAACGTGTTCAGGGCAAATTTCACGGCGGCATAAGCGGTCGTAGCAGCTCCCTCACCCAGTGAGGTTTCATTGCGTGAACGTTTATGGGCCCGGAAGACATGCTGCATCAGCCGGTGTAAATCTCCGTCAACCGCATCCATATCAGCCGCCAGCTTATAGCCATCTTTCACCTGTTTGACTATTTGCACATCACCCAGCACCTGCGATTCCAGTCCGATAGCCACCTTAAAAAGATGCTCCACAGCTTCGTGGCCATTTTTGGCAAAGCCGTACTCTTGAAATTCATCCAGGGATGCCTGGGAATAAGTGATAAGCAGACGTGAAAGTTCATCGGGCGATGCATTCTGAGCAACAATTTCCGTGCGGTTACAGGTTGAAATCACAAACAGACTGCTGATACCTTGTTGCTCAGCTCCTTCAATGAGCATTTTCTTTTGGTCAACAGACAGGCTGAACCTTTCACGCACATCGATGCTTGCTTTCCAGTGATTCACGCCTACAATGCAAAATGTATGTAATGCAGGACAGGTTGCCATTGCTATCGTTTACGCTAATTTAGATTGATGGTCTATCGTTTCTGATTCAAAAATTTCTTCCGGCAGGCGTTTTTTCACCTCTTCAGCCAGCGCCGTAATATAGGCCGGATGATCATTTATGCCGCCGGTAACGGCCAAATTCTCAAATTCATACCCTTCGGCTTCCAGGTCTTCCTTCAATTCAATTCCGAGTTCGTACAGCGTTTCAATATGATCAGTAACAAACGCAATCGGGACCAGCAAAAAGTTTCTGATGCCGTACTGCAATTGCCGCTCCACCAGATCAACGGTGTTGGGCTGCGTCCATTTTTGCGGGCCAACCTTTGACTGATAACCCAGCCAGTATGATTTGTCACGCCCGCGCAGGTCCATAACGGCCTCCATAGTTTCCTTGATTTCAGCAGTATATGGGTCTCCGCTGCGCACTTCAACTTTGGGCGTGCCATGGGCACTAAAAATGATATGTGTTTTCCGTCGGGTTTCATCATCCATGGCCGAGAAGGCCTCATCGATACGACTGTTCAGGGCCTGCAGGTAATGAGGGTTAAGATGATAATTTTTTACTTTATATTCTTTCCACGGCGCTGCATTGCCGAAGCGTTCCCGGCGGTGATTTTCCCAGTCGCGAAAACCACTACCGGTGGTTGTCCAAGAAAAATGCGGATACAACGGCACCAAAACAGTATGTGTGATATCGTCTTGAAGCATATCCTGGATGGTTGTATCCGCAAATGGAATCCAGTAGCGCATACAGGTGTAAACCTTTACATCGTGGCCGGATATTTCGGCCTGAAGCTTTTTTTCGAGGGCTGTACGCTGGGATTCTGTCAAAGGGTTGATGGGCGAGCAGCCGTCGGGGGTCTTATTTTCTTTTCGATTGGTGCAGTGCTTGTTGCCCTGGCAGCCATTCGGGCACCCGTTAATGTGCTGATAATCCTCGGCCACGCCCGGAGCACGAAATTTTGCGATGACGCGGGCAAAAAAATTCTGCAGCGCTCCGCCCCCCATCCGGATGATATCTTCATCCCGGAATAAGTTATTCAGGAACGGGCGAACCGCCTCTTTATGGGTCGGCCCGCCCATATTCATAAGTACAACACCAATGCGCATGGATTCCAAAAAAATATTATAACATTTTACAGATTATTAAATAAAAGAATCTTTTATGAAGAAAATTTGAAGAATAGTTAAAAATTTATTCCGATTCTGAAATCACACGGCTCGCTCGATATCGGGGGTCTGCTACGCCTCCCAAAGGGGGACTTAGGCAGCAGTAGCCATACATACACTAAGGTTTCGGCAGATTTTGCGAAGCTACGCAGGATGCACTTGGAAATGAGAAACTAAAAATCACCCCAGCGGCAACCGAAACCGGAATACCGACCCTTCACCCGGTTCACTCTCGACCTCAATTTCCGTATCATGGGCTTGCAGTATACTGCGGACTACAGATAACCCCAGTCCGGTGCCGCCCTTTTCGCGCGAACGGGCCTTGTCAGTGCGGTAAAATCGATCGAAAAGACGATCCAGATGCTCCTCGGAAATGCCTATGCCCGTATCGCTGACTTCAACACTTAGCTGATCATTGTCTTCAAAATAGTGTAAGTCGACCGATCCCTCATTCGTATATTTAATAGCATTTGAGATTAAATTATCCAATACCTGTTCAATTTTACCCGGGTCACCGATAGCTTTGCAAGAGTGCGTATCCACCGACAAGTTTAGCCCTTTTTCCCGGGCTTCCCCGTCATACCAGTCTTTCATGTGGCTGCTTATATCAGCAAAATCAAATACCTGTTTTTCGATAAAATGATCATCCGAATCGTACTGCTGCAGGGTCTTCAAATCTTTAAAGAGCCGGTTAATACGCTGAACCTGGCTTTGGGCGTTTTTGCGATATTGTTTTTCCTTTTCGGCCGGCAGCTCATCAAGTTCGAGCATCTCAAGCGAGGCCGAAATCGTATGCAGCGGATTACGAATTTCGTGCGTAATATCAGCAAAAAACTGCCGCTGGCGCACGGCATATCGCTTTATTTGCTCGGTATCTTCGCGCAGCTTGGAGGCCATTTGATTGAGTGAATCGGCCAGCGCTCCGAACTCATCATTGCGTTTTACATCAATTTTTTGATTAACATCACCCTCGGCAATTTTCTGCGCCGCATCTTTTATCTGGGTTATGGGTTTGGTTAAGTAGCGGGCAATCCAGATGCTGACGACAACCGCGAGGGCGATAGAGGCAAAAATACCATAATAAATAATCCAGCGAATTTTCTTGACCGGTGCATATATGCGACTTTTGAACTGACTGACACGAAGATATCGCGCCCGGTTTATACTTTGCGGAAGGTAGGTAAACCCAATCAGTTTCTTTCCCTGCTCTTTATTCGAAGGCATCCAGGGCGCCGAACTGTGTGAGACCAGCGTCTGTCGTTCATCATCGGGGAGACGAGTAGCCGGACTGACATTTGCAGGGTAGGAATAGATCAAGGTGCCGGTGGAATCATACAATGCCAGCTGATAGCCGGAGGTTTTGGTCACTTCATCAAAATGCTTTTTAAAATGCGGCGAAGGCGGCAGGTTGGAGATCGTTACCGCCAGCGAACGCGTATCCTGTTTCAACTCTCTGACGCCCTTCTTTTCAATATAATTTTTGATATAAATAATGGCATAGCTACAAATGGCATTGATCCCGATAAACAACAGGATGATAAACGTCCATGCCAGTTTTGAACGAATTTTCATAATAAGCCGATTACAATTTCCGGAAGCAGAACAGCCTTCCCGTTTTCTTTCAGGAGGTTATATTGCCCAATTAAAGCTTCTTGCTTGTATTGATGAATTTTCTGACCAGGTTTAAATGCTAAGAACATTGCAGCCATCTTGAGCAGGGCGGGTGCCTGCTTCGCAAGTGCTTTGCGCCTGAACCTCAAAAAAATCAAATGATCAACCTGAATTTTACCAAAAAAACGTCCTTTCAGAAGGTTCAGGGTTTTATTATAAACAAAAAGTCGGGATGAGGTTCTATAATAAATCCCGGATCAGGCCCAAAAAACCGTTCTAAAAAAACAGATCATTGCTCAAAGGATTTTTCAGTTAAACGGCATAAAAACACCATAATGTAAAAGGCATCCGGACCTGGGCCGTCAATGATTCATTCTGTTTACTTACGCATGCACAAGATCACGGTTCATGCCATAGCCTATTCCCCGATACGTTTTGATGATTTCGCCGGCCTCGCCCATCTTAAGTCGCAAATTCTTAACGTGTACATCAACCGTTCGGTCAAATACAAACTGATCTTCTTCAGTTATATGCTCCAGTATTTGCTGGCGGCTAAACACCTGCTTTGGGTTTTTGAATAACAATTCAACCAGATTATACTCGGTTGATGTAAGCTGAATTTTCTCATCATTTACATAAAGTTCTTTGCCTTCTGTATCAAGATAGGCATCACCGTATTGCAGCCAATTGGCATTCTGCGGGTTCTGACGCCGGAGCAAAGCCTCGATGTGTGTTTTTATCAAATCGAGACTGGCCGGCTTGGAAATATAATCATCAGCTCCCAGTTCCAGTCCCTTGATCTCATCTTTCTCTTCATCTTTTGCTGTCAAAAATATGACCGGTATATCGTTCAACACCGGATGCCGGCGAATACGGCGACAAATTTCTTTACCATCGATATTCGGGACCATAATATCGAGAACGGCGAGATGTATATTTCCGGCCTCCCGGTCAATCAATTCCACAGCCCGTTCCCCTTCATGCGCCAACACTACACGATAGTCATGCATCTCAAGAAAATTGGAAAGCATTTCTGCAGGTTTTTTTTCATCTTCAACGAGCAAAATTGTGTGTTTTTGCATAAAACCGGAAACGCTTTATTAAATTTTACATGAATATATCTTAACGGTGTCACCGCCATTTAATTACTCTTTAAAGATAGTAAAGTTTATTCAATAATATGAATTCGGAGTAATCAGGTAGAATAAATGATTCTCCTGAAGCCTTTTTCACTCGACATGCAGCTTGGCGGTCAAAAGTTATACCCTATTAATTGCCTCATTACAGTTTTTTGATTACTATAAAGTTATTCGTATATAACTCTTTTAAAGATGAAAGACGTAATAAGAGGTCTAAGCCAAACAAGTTTTTAGGTTTTGAAATAAAAGTTTCATCAGGAATAGGTGGTAAAATTTTAATCAAAACGGTTTAGTTACCAACAAAAGATTTAATTAACAATTTCGTATTATCCATACTTATGTCTTTTAAGAATAAAACGATATGGATCACCGGGGCTTCATCCGGCATTGGCCGGGCGCTCACCCACAGTTTATATAACCGTGGTGCCAAACTTATTATCTCCTCACGACGAAAAAATGCCCTCAAAAACGTAAAAGCACAATGTGGTGATAATAATGATTCCATTAAAGTTCTCCCGCTTGATTTATCGGAGACGGATACCCTTCAATCAAAGGCCCAACAGGCCTGGGATACATTCGGACAGGTCGACATGCTGTTCAATAACGGCGGCATCAGCCAGCGCTCACTTGCCGTAGAAACCGATATGCGCGTCATCCGGAAAATAATGGAAGTCAATTTTTTCGGGACGGTGGCTCTTACCAAGGGCATTCTGCCCATGATGCTTAAGCGACAGCGCGGCCGTATTGTCGTTACAAGCAGCGTGATGGGGAAATTTGGCACGCAGCTGCGTTCTGCGTACTCGGCCTCAAAACATGCCCTGCACGGCTGGTTCGACAGCCTCCGGCATGAAGTTTGCAATTCCAATATAAAAGTTACGCTTGTTTGCCCCGGTTTTATTAAAACAAATGTGACCTTAAATGCATTAAAGGCAGACGGGACCAAATACGGCGAGATGGCAAATGGACAACAAAACGGGATGAGTCCTGAACGGTGCGCTGAAAAAATGCTTCAGGGTGTCGAAAAAGGAAAACG
>DASQZL010000137.1:0-10079 GCA_035638715.1 Balneolaceae bacterium | reverse complement strand
TATCTTTCCATTATCATTATCTCTCAAGACGTCAAGCTCACCAAAATCCATACGCATGAGTTTGGCAAAGTCCACTATACAGTCCAATTCATTGGTACTAAAAGCATTATCCGTAGGTATCATCTTAATATAATCAACTTTGGTAAAACGCTGTTTAGGTGAACGATATTTTTCAAAGACAACGGGAATTCTGCCTCCATGCACCGGTACCCGATAGTCGAGGAAATGACCGTCTTCGGTTTCATTATTTATGGCTCTTTCATAAACAAAATCCTTCTCTACTTCCGATGGATCAATGGGAGCATTAATAATTACTGCATCATGAGTATAATTAAAAGTCGATTTTTTTAAAACCTTTCCATGGTGTTTCGTCGGGTCAATCTTTAAAGGATACCCAAACGCTTTTTCAAAACAATTTTGCACATGTTCTTTACTAATATTCAGGCACCGGCCATTTATAGCTCTATCAGGATTTGAGATACCCTCCTTAATTCTTTTTGCTTCGGCATAGGTGGAATTAACATGTACAGCCTCACGATCAGCTTTTTTAAAAGGAGCTCTGACCATTTTGTAATTAAGGAAAGCACATAACCGGGATATGACATATCCTGATGACGGTACATGCGGATAAAATGAAATGGTTTTTTGGGGAAATAAAAAAACTTTAAAAGTATCAATAATCCGTAATAATTTCGAGTCTGGTTTGTCTTTTATTTTATACTTTGTTTCAATTAATTTTTTTGTAATTAAAAAATTATGCCTGGCTATGAAAAGCCTACGAGGCAATAAAAATTTTAAAATTTTCTTAGTTATTTCCCACATACTCCCGGTGCTGACTACTAAATGGATAAACTTTAGTTCAAAGCAACGTATTGAAGCATACCCCGCAATCTTTAGACAACATTACATTTATAAAAATAATCTAATATTTTTATAATTTAAGATCAACTAATCCCCTTGTTGTATGAATTATAGTGGGGGCTGCAATGACTACAGCTATTCTTTTATGATTGTTCATCAATAAAAGCACATACGCAGGAAAGCCAACTGCAGCATTTACAAGATAGACTTGAATGCCCTATAGTTTAGTTTAGAAATATAAGCTACCTATTGTAATAACTTACTGTGTGAAATGAGTAAAACCAGGTAGGGCCTCGCTATTCCCTGTCATATTCCGAGCTAAAAGCAGATATATAGGCGAGATACTTAAAAAATAAAATTATCCTTGTAAAGGACTACAAGATCCTCCACAAATAGAAAAAGCTCCGTTTCGGAGCTTTTTCTGAATTAATACGCTATGTAATACAACAATGAATCATCCAAGATAAGCTCTGAGTGCGGTACTTCTATTGTGGTGACGCAATTTACGCAGGGCTTTTTCTTTAATTTGTCGCACGCGCTCCCGCGTCAGATCAAAACGCTCGCCAATTTCTTCCAGTGTGAGCGAGTGCTCCCGGCCGATACCAAAATAGAGCCGAATAACTTCGCCCTCACGAGTTGTCAGTTTAGATAATGCCCGCTCTATTTCCACCTTGAGCGACTCTCCCATTAAATCATTATCAGGGTCGGGAATCTCTTCATTTTCAAGTACATCCAGCAGACGATTATCTTCACCCTGAGCAAAAGGTGCATCAACAGAAAGGTGGCGCCCGGAAATCTTCAAGGTATCAGCTACATCCGAAACACTCATGTCCAGGCTGTCAGCCAGTTCAGCAGCTGACGGTACCCGTTCGTACTCCTGCTCCAGCTTAGAAAGCTCCTTCCCAATTTTATTCAACGCCCCCACGCGATTCAGCGGCAGCCGTACAATGCGACTTTGTTCAGCCAGGGCCTGTAAAATGGATTGACGAATCCACCAGACGGCATATGAAATAAACTTAAATCCTCTGGTTTCATCAAAACGTTTGGCTGCTTTGATCAGTCCAAGATTTCCCTCGTTGATGAGATCTCCAAGTGAAAGCCCCTGGTTTTGGTACTGTTTGGCAACAGAAACTACAAACCTTAAATTTGCCTTTGTAAGATCTTCGAGAGCTTTTTGGCTGCCTTTTTGAATTTCTTTTGCAAGGCGAACCTCATCTTCGGGGGTAATTAATTTTTCCTTTCCAATTTCTTGAAGGTAACGATCTAAGGATACAGATTCGCGCGTAGATATTCCTGAACTTCTGGCCACGGGTGTTAGATTTTAGCTTAGCATTAGTGAAAAAAAATCAACGTATATATCCGAAAAATATATTGATGAAATATTTACAGCTTTTATTTATATACGGTCTTATAACCAATTTATTGCTCATATAGTTTCTCAATCTTGCCAAGATATGAATTTTTTTTAAAAAATAATAATATCAACAACTTTTAATCAAACCAGAATTGTATGAAATATACAAAGCTTAAGATTATTTTAATGGACGAGCCTGGGTATTTTGATAAATATCGAGCTTTCGGATACAAGTTTATAAAAATCATTTTCTGTAAATTTCACAATGTCGAAACAATCCAAGATCAATTTATAATTCAATCTATAAGCTGCATTCGTCCATAAAAAACATCTTTACGGAATTAGATTTTATCGTTAATCGTTATAAACACAAAGCATTTATAAACAAATAACCTTGTAACACTTTTTCCAAAAAATTTAACCAAGTGACGTGAATTTTTGCACAACATGATGAAACATTTATTTCGTGACTATTTCAGAATAGGTAAATTGGTTAATTTTAAAAAACACGGCAAACAAAAAAAGAAGAAAAAAATCACATGCACTCCTCTTATAACGCGATATATTTCGACAGTCATATTGGTAATTCTCGTGGGGCTGTGCATCGCAATGGGTACCTACCAAGGTAAATTTTTATTCTGGAAATCGCCAGTTTGTAGCCTTGGAACCATTTACGCAAATCATAAGCAATTCAATATCATATCTTTACTTTTTTTTGATTTTACGATGATGCTTTCCAGCTACCTGATGATGAAAGTTGGATACAGCTTTTCATCCGATATTCCATTTCAGCATAAACGACTGAAACAGATATTGTCATTTACCTGCAGTATCGGCTTTTTACTTATTATCGCTCC
This sequence comes from Balneolaceae bacterium, assembly GCA_035638715.1. GTDB lineage: Bacteria > Bacteroidota > Rhodothermia > Balneolales > Balneolaceae > SMO-BIN1. The sequence goes on along the minus strand of DASQZL010000137.1, from coordinate 7,007 downwards.
ATATACCGTACTCCATACTATTCATATAATTGGCGGGACGTTCGTAATTGGTCCTCTGTGGGGCCTGGCGCTTCTGTTTTCAATTGAGGTGCGCCCGCATATATCGACCTCCGCATTTCTTTTTTATCAGTTGATTTTGCAGGGTAGTATCTTATCATATGCGATAATGTATTCAATGGGCATTCCGACAGATAACGCTGCCCAGAAATTTGGCATTGCAAGCCTGATGATAGTGCTCTGGTTTGCGACGCGAACCGGTCTTCAAAATGATTTTTCACTTCGCGACCAGAATAAAACCCCCTTCAGATTAAAACGATTCAGCGATCAGGATTAAATTTTTGAAAAATATTTTCCATTTTTATACGAAATATTTTTTCTTTCATCATTTTCTCTATTACCTTTTAACAAATTATATTTTTAGTCATAAAGGTGTTTCTTATGAATCAGGGACATGTTCAATCGGGTGAAATCATTGATCTTGAACTTCTTAAGGAGGACATGGATGTGGATGCCTCGTATGCACTGATTAAAACAGAAGATATGGAGGTCATTCGTATGGCGCTTCCAGCCGGTAAAAAGATAGAAGAACACAGCGTGGCCGGCGAAATGTCTGTACAATGCCTTAAGGGCAATATTCAATTTAGTTTGGAAGAAGGAAATCGCAGTTTATCCGCAGACGACTGGATGTTTCTTGAAAGGAAACAGCCTTTCTCTTACACCGTTAATAAAGATACAATCTTGTTAGTGACAATATTATTTACAAAAAAAACAGAAAAGGATTCATAAACTAAGGAATCTTAAAATTTTGAAACACCCAATAGCTTCCAAATATAATTAATCCAAGGAGTATAAAAAGCAGCATCATAACAAAAATTTTTTCCAAAACCCTTGATGCCTTCCACCATTTTTGAGCATTATCTGTAAGCGCACGCACCAGCAATTCAAGTTTATCTAAAAAAATCGAAAGCCGCAGCGATTCCTGCGCAATCAATCCCAAACCGATAATGATAATAACGGTACCCGGACCGGGAGCGGGCAAAAAAAAGACCCCCGCTGCTGTGACAAGCATCCCTCCACCTATAAACATTATTCGTTTTAGGAATTTATGCTCGCGGCTTTGTTGACGCCGGTGAAACTGCTGTTGAAATCGTTTACCAGGGGGCGCCTCCAGTAATGCGCGAAAATCCTGTTTTACTTTTTTAAACATTCTTCAAGAATAAAAAAATTTGCACTTACAGATATAAATAGAAGATGCCTAACACTTTATTTATCGTCAGGCATTAGCGTCTCACTATCAAAGATATTTAACTTCAGGATATTATTGTAAATAAATATTAACAGTATTTGATCTTCCCGATAATACTTATAAATTAGATACAAATGGATACAATTCCTTTAGGGTAGAAAAGTTTTGGCTAAGATAGTTTATTACCATTCGGACTTCAGAATTAATCAATCATATAATTTATGAAAGATCGTCTCCAATCTATACTTATATCTTCTGTAATCATCGTTGTTGCGTTTGCCTCTAATGCCGCAGCTCAAAATGCAAACGGCGAACATCTTCTTTGTCGTTTTCCTACACTTCATAACAATACCATTGTCTTCGAAGCGGCCGGCAACTTATGGAAAGTTGATCGCAGCGGGGGCACAGCTCAGCTTTTAACCTCAGACAAAGGCTATGACATGATGCCCCGTTTTTCGCCTGATGGCTCCACTATAGCCTTTACGGGAAATTACGATGGCAACAAAGATGTCTATGAAATACCGGCCGACGGTGGGCATGCGAAACGCCTTACCTATCATTCTGATGTGGTTGAGCACGCGCCCACACGCTGGGGACCAAACAACATGGTCGTTACATGGACGCCTGACAGTCAGCATGTGGTCTTTCTATCACGACGGAAAACGTTTAATTCCTGGTTTAGCCAGCTTTTCACCGTTAAAAACAGCGGTGGACTTCCTCAACAAATGCCCTTACCCAAAGGAGGTACGCTTACCTACAGTCCTGATGGGAATAAAATTGCCTACAACCGCATTTTTCGCAATTTCCGCACGTGGAAGCGCTATTACGGCGGACTGGCCCAAGACATCTGGATTTATGATTTAAAAACACATCAAAGCAAGCGAATTACCCACTGGAAAGGCACTGATACTTTTCCAATGTGGTACAAAAATACCATCTATTTCGCTTCCGATCGCGGTCCGAATCACCGTTTAAATCTCTGGGCCTATAATCTTTCAACCAAAAAATTTCGCCAGGTTACGCACTTTGAAAATTTCGATATCGACTGGCCGAGCCTTGGTAACAATGGTATTGTATTCCAGGAAGGCGGTTCGCTCTATGTGCTTGACTTACCCTCGGAAAAACTGCATAAAATTAATGTCCGGGTCCCAACGGATGGAACTCGTACACGTCCGCGCTGGGTAAAAGCCCAAAAGCAAATTCGCAGCTTCGATATCGCCCCGAATGGAAAGCGTGCGCTGTTTGGTGCACGGGGTGATCTGTTTACCGTACCTTCCAAGCACGGCCCCACCCGAAATCTCACGCAAACTTCCGATGCACAGGAACAGTACCCGGCATGGTCTCCCAATGGAAAATGGATTGCTTATCTGACAGACAGCTCCGGATCAAACGAAATTGCTATTCGGCCATCTGACGGTTCCGGCAAGCAAAAACTCATCACGCACACCAAGCAGGGATTTTATATGAGTCCACGGTGGTCGCCGGATAGCAAGAAACTTGCATTTTCAGATAACAATAATGCTTTGTGGATTGCTTCTGTTAATGGCGGCAAGCCGGTAAAAGTTGATCATGACCGCAAAAATAACATCACTGATTATTCATGGTCGCCGGGCGGCGAGTGGCTGGCCTACAGCAAAACCAACGCAAGCGGTATTTCTCAGATTTATCTTTATAATGTTGGCAAGAAAAAAGCCACCAAAGTCAGTACCGGCTTGTATTCCGACCGTGAGCCGGTATTCAGCCCGAATGGCAAATATCTCTATTTTATTTCGAAACGACATGCCAATCCTACTTTCAGTGAGACGGAATTTAATATCGCCACGCTCAAAATGGATGGCATCTATGTGGCGACGCTTCAGAAAAAAACGCCCTCTCCTTTTGCACCGCAGTCTGATTCCGGCGTACCACAGCCTAAAAAGAAAAGCAAACAACAGTCAGCAAGTAAAAATAAGCCTGTCAAGATTGATTTGGAAGGCTTAATGAACCGCGTTGTCCCGCTTCATATCCAACCCGGTGATTATTCAAATCTCCAGGCTACGGGCGACAAAATATTTTATCAAACACGTCCGCTTGAAAAAATTGAAGGCCCCCTGGATAACAGCGGCTCTTTCTCTATTAAAACTTATAATATAAAGAAAAAACATGGCCAAACCCTGGTGAACAATGCCAGAGGTTATGCATTAAGTGCCGACGGCAGCACCCTGTTGTATCGCCAGCATGGTAATTATATGTTGATGCCAACGACGGCAACAAGTAAGGCCGCTCACAAACTGGATCTCTCAGGCATGAAAACCAGGATCAACCCGGTAGCAGAATGGACTGAAATGTATAATCAATCGTGGCGGCTTTTCCGGGACTTTTTCTACAATACCGATATGAATGGCGTCAACTGGGATGCCATCCATAAACGCTACTCGAAATTCTTGCCGCTGCTGGGCAGCCGTGAAGATCTGAATTACCTGATCGGACAGATTATTGCTGAACTCAGCGGTTCACACACCTATGTTTGGGGCGGCGATACAGCCTATCATCTGAAAAACAATGACACAGGTGTGCTGGGCGCTGATTTCGGCATCGATAAAAAGGCCAACCGCTACTATTTCAAAAAAATCTATAAAGGGGATAATTCCCGTGAGGATTATCACTCTCCGTTGACTGAACCCGGCATTAACATTTCGGAAGGCGATTACCTGCTGGCAATTAATGGTCACCAGCTTACAACATCTACAAATCCTTATAAACTGCTTGTGAACACGGTAGGCAAACAAACCGCACTGACTGTGGCTGATAATGCCAGCGGATCCAATAAACGCACCGTCACAGTTGTCCCGATTAAAAATAGTCTCAAGCTGCGGCTCCACTCCTGGATTAAACATAACCGCGAATATGTGAATAAGAAATCGAACGGTAAAATTGGTTATATTTACCTTTCAAACATGGAAAGCAAAGGGATGAAACAGTTTATCCACCAGTTCTATCCCCAGCTTGATAAACAGGGAGTTATAATTGATGATCGTTATAACCAGGGCGGCTTTATTCACCCGATCATCCTTGAGCGCCTGCGCCGCAAACTGGTCGCTATGTCCACTGATCGCGAAAAAGCCATGATCACACAGCCCACCACAGTACTTCATGGCTACAAGGCTGTGCTAATTAATCATTATTCGGCCTCCGACGGAGATATTTTTCCCTATTATTTCCGTAAATATAACCTCGGGCCACTAATCGGAACCCGCACCTGGGGTGGCGTTCGCGGCTACAATCGCGTCTGGTCCCTGCTCGATGGCGGAGACCTCGTAGTCTCCCAGAACAGTATCTACAACACCAAAGGACAGTGGGTGCTGGAGAATCACGGCGTCACGCCCGACATCCGGGTTGATGACAAACCCGGCCAGGTTTATAGAGGTGAAGATAAGCAGCTTGATACGGCCATCGACACGATAATGAAAAAGATCAAACAACACCCGATGAATTTACCAAAGCCGCCGAAGAATACGCCTGCCTACCCTACCACGAAAGAAACAGCCGGCGGCGGACAGTAGGATGCATATACTCCGACCTGCCAAGTTTTGAAGCCTGGCAGGTCTTTCTTTATGATCATATCACTCTCCATTCTCTTTGGTCTCTGCCAACCACTGCAGCGTATCTATTCCGTCTGGTTTCCAGTTGATTGGCGGCTGCTGAGCCTGAGAAAGGAGCTCGGTTCGCTCTTCAAAACCGGGGATGCTTTTATTTTCATTAGTCACGTAAATACTTTGCAGCTGGTCTCCGAATTTTTGGGCCAGATCGGCTGCTTTTGTTTCATTTCCCTGGATCCAGAAATATATCAAGTCCTGCTCAAGCTCCAGCCCACCCTCCTGCAGTAAAAAATTATCCACTCGAATCTGCGAGTGACCGACCGCCTTGTTATAGGCCGACTGCTGGCGCAGTCGGGAATCAGCTTTTTGATGAAATGAATTTTTTGCCAAAAAAGAGCTGACCGATTGGGTCAACGCATCGCTAACATCAGCCAATGAAAAAGGCGAAACCACCACTGCTACGGACCTGCATCCCTGTCCGCCGTATCGGCACATGGCTTCGGTTAAATCATCAATATTTCGGGAAGTGTCTTCGTCAAAATAGGCAAGGGAAAAATGCGCAGTGCGGATTAGAAAACGCGTATCCCGCTGCACGAGATTACATTTGTTCAAAACATGCTTCACCCCGGGAATAGACTGATCAGAGCCGGCAAACAGAATGGCATCGTTTTGCATGTCTTCGAAATCGTCCAGTCGGTGGCTCCATTGCACCGTGGGATCTCTCCATATATCGGTTTTTTTGGCTTCATTCAAAAAGGTGGGGAGCAAATACGGGTCTTTACGCGATATTTTCCCGGTATAACGCGCCCCACTCAGCAGTGTTGCCAGTGCGTCCTGGAAGCCGACCAGCGGCAAATTTCCGGCATGCAGGCACAGCACATTTTGACCACTTGCATCGTGATCTTCCGAGAGATTATTTTTAACCCAGTTTTCGATCGCTTCACGGCTGAGCGATTTTTTTAAAGAGTTCAAAGCAAATTGCACATCCGAAGCGCTGAAGTATCCCTCATCCACAGTTTGGTCAACAGCACGCTGCAAGTATTCATTATCATTTGTGAGCCAGTTTTCTAACACCTGACTCATCGTTTCAATCCGGGAATGTAAATTACTCATCATTAATTGCTGTTATTTTCTTTGAGAAACTTTGTGGTAATGTTGACGTAGCCTGTGCAGCTCCGGAAGGGAAAATCAATCGTCATCAATCAAAAAGTTGCACCCTCTCAGATTTATCGGATGCCAGCGGCCGAGGACTTTAAATCGCCCCTCTTCGTTTTTTACACCGCGATCACCGGTCAGCAAAAATGAACAGGAATGAACATTAGCCAAATCAATAACGCCGATACGGCCTTCCTTAAAGAGTGACGCGCGGGACTGCGGATTATCAGGATGCTGAATCGAAACCTGCATCCAGGGCACACTCCGAAACCACTGTCCGCCGGTAGCATAGGCTTGGCTCAGCATTTCACACATGCCGTACTCCGAGTGAATGCGACTGATGTCGAGCCCAAAACCCTCTCCCAGTTTTTGATGCATTTCATAACGGTTCATCTCACGCCGATGCGTTTTCATGCCGCCGGTTTCAATTACGAAACTGTTAGATGGCAAAGTAACGGATGATTTTTCTACCAGATCAATCAGCCCGAATGCCGCCCCAAACAAAATGAGTCGGCGACCGGAAGCGGCGATATCGTCAATTTCCGCCTGGCTCATCGGCTCATTCAGTGGTAAAAAGCGACTTTTTTTGATTTTATCCGTTTTGATGAGCTCATTGGCCATCCATATCAGCGAGGAATGTTCATTTTCCGCATAACCCGGTGTATACACTAAGACCACTGCACGATCCAGATCATAAAATTGCCGAAATCCCTTCAAAACGGACTGCCGGTATAATTCCGCATCTTTGACGCGATGCGTGCTGCGCTGCATATCACCCGTACCGCTACTCTTGAAAATCAAGTCGGGATTTTCGTTGGGCCTGCAGCTCATATTCGCTTCTTTAAAAGCCTTAATAGGCATCAAGGGAATATCTTCAACATTGATTATCGTATCAGGTCCAACCTCAAGAGCCTCGCAGAAGCGGCGATAAATTGGATTATTTTGGAATTGATATTCAAAAACCGTCTTAGCCTTACCGGCAAAAGATCGGTCTGAAAAAACGAATTTTTTCCAGTCTTGCATGAAAT
>DASQZL010000136.1:0-3288 GCA_035638715.1 Balneolaceae bacterium | reverse complement strand
TTAACCGTAGGTGCCGTAGTATCAGTACTTGAAGAACCTGAAGTCCCGCTCTGACTTGGGTCGCTCCAATTTTGATTGGGTTTGGCCTTCGAAGATCGTAAAAAGTAAGTAACTGACGCATTCGTCAGAGTGGTAGACTGGCCTTCATTCTTCAACATGGCAATCATTATATTACGCGCCTGTAAACCGTGTTTTTGGGTAGGATTCTTATAAAAATCATGCGACGACAGTTTCACCATGACAGGATTTTCGAAATCAATAAAAACAGTACCCTGAAATCGCTGAAGTCGGATACTGCTAACTTTTTTTAAAGTCGTTCCCGCCTGTTGCCAACTGCCGTTTACCTTGAACTCAATAGAGGTTGGTGAGTCTGACGATTGAGAATAAGCATTACGCCGGTAAACGGGCAGAATTTCGTAAAGATCTTTTACTTTATTACTGCTACCGGTACTAACAGACGTTGTTACCTGCACTCCATTCTTTTTTACCTGAAAAACCCTTTTATAGGTGACTGTTCCCTGCAGACCATTACGGGGATCGGAATAGGTACCGGCCAAATTGCCAGTAATTGTGACGATCTTGGGAGTCTGGCTAAGTGCATAATTGGCCTTTGGGAAACGTTGCAGGCCCGAGCTAAAGGGAATGCCGTCTGCCGTTTCCCCACTAAGAGCATTAACGGGCCAGATACGCCAGTCTTTCAGGTCCAGCCCACCATGGTGTCCCGTGCGCGTTCCTCCCAGTATGACAGAGCCGGTTTTAGGCGTCCAGAATGCGGCCATATTTCCTCCTCCAAAACCATTAAGCGTTTTAGTTTGGCCCTTATGCGTCCACCAGGAAAGCCGGTCATTATCAATAATTGTCCCATAGGTTTGCCGTTTTACTGAAAGATATTTATTAGCAAAATTCTTGGTAAATGTTCCTTGTCGGGCAAAGGGTGGCTTAGTAAGCGAGGGCTGATTATTTTTAATATTTTTAAGCCTGCCATATAATCCTTTTTTGTAATAAAAAGCGGTCGCATTGAGAGAATTTGTATCATTCCAGTGATTAGAGTGCCATTTCCCGGGTGTTTTGTCACTGGCTCCCGTAAAAGCCAGATAACCCGTAGGATCATTAAAATATTGCAGCATATGATTCATTTGTTTTAACATAGTCGATTTGCTTTCAATGGTGCTATTTCCGCCTTTGAGAGCTAAATAAGCGGCATTGTTAGAATATTTTGCAATTCCTACATCACGATAGTAAGGACCCCAGAGATCATGGGGAGCATCAGTTCCACTGGACGGATTCGATTGAAACGGACTATATCGCTGCCCGTCCGGGTCTGGAAGCGTCATATAAGCCTTAAACTTACTCATTTTTTTCAATGCCTGGATCAATGGTTTATAACCTGAAATCTGCGCCGCCCAATTCAGAAAATATAAACTAATTCCATTATATCCGGCATCATAGGCACTTCCATGACCTATATAGCCCGGAGCTTTTAAAAAATTATTCATCAATTTCTGAATATATTGATGAGCCTGTTGAGTCAAATCTTGAATCGTTACAAATTTTGCTGTATATAATACGCCTTCTGTGGCTGCCATATCCATATCGGCATGAATGCCCGTCGGCCCCCATTTTATAAGTCGGTTAAACATTTTAACTAATCCCTTTTGGTATGCCGTTCTTACCTTGGCCGGTAAGATATCTTTCACCGCCCCATATACAAAGGCCCAGCGCGTGAGCTGCATGCCAAGAAAATCAGAACGTTTGTTATGGCCTTGTTCAAAATTTTGATCCTGCATTATCATATCTACTGCTGAAGCTACAAATGCCCGCAGTTTAACCGCCCGGGAACCATAATGGGGATTCCCTTTATAATCCCAAATAGCCCAGAACGCCGTTGCTATAGGATTCATGAATTCATCCCTGCCTACCGTCATATTCACCTGACCATTTGCTTCAATAGAGCTTAGAGTAAAATTGGAGGCTCCTACTCTCAAGCCCCTTGTACCCATCATAGAATGGGCTAAATGACCAAAAAATAGCCAGGCACGGTATGCTTGATCAGCTGAGTTAAAATACGACGCCTTAACTGTTAAGGGCTGCAGGTCAACTTTAAAGTCACTTTGCTTTAAAGTCCCCATATAGTTGATTAGCGTTTTTTGATACGGATGGTTCTCTGGCAACTGTGCATATGCCGTATTAACGGCAATGCCAACAAAAAACAGGGTCGATAAGAACAATATTTTCCTGCTAAGTTTTATTGTCGACATACGATTAATCCAGAATACATTTTATCATTTACTAAACCCTATGTATAAGACTCTTGTAAAGATATTAATAAATATTAAAATATTTTAATATTTATTAATATATAATTTTATACTTAAATATTACAAATATAAATTGCCATACTGTAAAAGAGACAAGTAATTGACTTAAGTTACTGAGCGCCATTTAATAAAAGAGAAAGGATTTTATTAGATGACGTAAATTTAAATTAAAAAAACCGAGTAATTGAGTGAGTAAAAAATAGACTTATCGCCAGCTTACTATTTATTATTCACTAAGAGTAAGTAAAAAATACAACCTATAGAAAATATCAACACCAAAATCTTTAAAGATTTCGGACAATTTATTTATGTCCAGAAAATTATTTGTAAATTAAAATAAATCATTCTTTAAAAATTTTACTCAATGACAGACACTTTTAGTAGCAGATGAATGTTGCAGGGAAAATTATCCAAATCAACGACAAGCATCTTACGACTTAGCAAATGATTAAACGTAATTTAATGATTGGTGTTTCCCTTTGTCCGGAAGTTTTTGTACCAAAGCTTCATATCAGCACCAAACACCGATAATCACCCTCCCCCGCCGGTAGCTAATCCCCCCTTAACTCCATCCAACAAATCTGAATAAGTCGATATGATCTGTATTAATTACCTGAATTTAGTCTATTTTTTAAGAATATACGGTTAGGGTATTGAATAAGCTTATGTTTATTATTCTTTAGAAAGGAATATAAAATAATTTTACTGAATAAATTTTTGACTTAAATTAACTTTAGTATATCTTCATTTTGAAGAAACCAGAAAATCAAACATCTCTTTAGCCAGCTTATCCCGGTCAAATGCCCGAGCCAATTTTGCCCCGTTAGCTGAAATGGTTTCATAAAGCACAGAATCTTCTTTTAAAGTTTTGAGCTGATGTATAAAATCTTCTTTATTTTCAGGTTCGTAACAAAGTCCGGCTTTATATTTCTCAATAATTTTTTTCGCCTGTCCTTCCACTCCCAACAAA
>DASQZL010000135.1:0-2310 GCA_035638715.1 Balneolaceae bacterium | reverse complement strand
GGTCCCTGTTTCTCTTGCGGGCATCGATAATTTGCCCCGGATCGGCTCTGGCGATTTGAGGATCAACAATAACAATTTCAGCCAAGCCGATGTCCAGGGGCTCATTAACGCATTAAAAGCAGATGGAAAATTGAATGTATTGGTTTATTAAAAATAAGGTTGGGAAAATACAAATCGATTTATACTTGAGATGCAAATATTTTCTTGTATATACTCTTGAAAATAAGGAGTGCGGGGAAAAAATAACTTATCTGTTGTTATAGCATCAAATGAGTTTGACCGGATGGTAGGTAGCCTATTCCCAAAGATTATCCGATTCCCGGTGAATCATTCTCATCAAAATTAGATGGACCGTCAATCCATCTCCAACCAGGGGTTTTTATCGTTGAATAAGTATGTATACTTTCCTCTTTCTTGTGCCATATTATTTGTTCATCTACCGGTGGTCTTCTTAAAGATTTTAAAATATGTAAAGTAGAGCGGATTGTCTGTTGGCGAATTGATGGGGATGTTATGATTTAAAAGTTTCGCCCGCTCTTATGAAAAATAGTTGGCAATATCAGGGTAATACAACAGCATTTAGCCGTGCAATGTACAGACTTTGAAATACTTTTTTTAAGTAGAATTTTTTAACGAATTCCCCTCTCAATCGATCTGCTATCGTATAAATAAAGATAGTTAGATTAGAATGATCGTATAGAAGATAAGACCATGCGATTATCTTGAAGCATAACTATTTATGGTTGATAAACGCACAATTAAGGTTTTTAATAATTTAAACATGGGTCCTAAAGTCCTTCAGGCTTGGATTTACTTATTTAGTATCTGAGTGGCGCGCACTTGGTTAAACGTTCTACGACTGAGAATGTTAAAAAATTTTAATTTTCTCGTAATAAAAATTATTATGCCTCTGTCGTAAAATTTATTACAAAAGGTCACTCATTTAACATAACATTAAGTTCAATAATCATAATCTGATTGCAAGTACTTAATGTTTTTTAACATAATAATTAAATAAATGCCTATGTCGAAAAAATGGCCCCTGCCTCTGCTTATTCTAATGCTCCTATTAATAGTCAAATGTAAAGATTCGTCAACTCAGATTACCGGCTCAACATCGTTAACTCAAGCTCAAGCCAACGGTTCCACAAATTCAAGCTCATCCGTAGGCAATCTGGCCGCTCCTTCACCAATAACTCCATCGCCTCAGGCAAAAAATGTAGCCCGCGCGGCCAAGTTTAAATGGAAAGCAGTAGATGGTGCTAAGGGGTATGAATTGGATGCCAGCCATGGCAATAAAATGGTATTCCACCAGTATGTAGATAGTACCAGCTTTACTTCGTATAAGGCCTTGGCCGCAAAGACGACCTACTACTGGCGCGTGCGGGCTATCAAAAAAGGAAAGAAGGGAAAATGGTCAGGAATAAGGCATTTTACAACCCGTGCGAAATTAGATTCTTCGGCCTTAGGTAAATTACCCGCTCCTCTTCAAGGAGCCCCTTCAGATAGTGCAAAAAATGTAGCTCGCCTGCCCAAATTTACGTGGAAGGCAGTAGATGGCGCTGATAGATATATATTGGATGCCAGCCATGGCAATAAGATGGTATTCCACCAGCATGTTAAAGGAACCAGCTTTACCCCGAGAAAAGCCTTAGCCGGTGGTACAAGGTATTACTGGCGTGTGCGGGCTATTAAAAATGGTATGAAAGGAAAATGGTCAGGGATATGGCATTTTACAACCAAGGCAAAAACAAATTCTTCCACAGGCAATCTTTCCGCTCCAAAACAAGTGGCCCCGTCAGATAAAGAAAATAACGTATCGGTCAAACCAAATTTCAAATGGAAAGCGGTTGATGCTGCCGGTGCATATATATTGGATGTCAGTCATGGCAATAAGATGGTACTCCACCAGCGGATTGACAGCACCGGTTTCACCCCCAAAAAGGCATGGTCCGCAAAAACGACCTACTACTGGAGAGTACGGGCCATCAGAAATGGGACGAAAGGAAAATGGTCGGCAACCCATTCGTTCACCACCGCTGCCACAGGTTCCAACTCGGGTAGCGGAAATACCAATACATCCGGAAGTGGCAATACGAATAGCGGGGGTTCTGGTAGCAATTCCGGTGGTAGTAGCAGTAATACCGGAAATAGTAGTAACGCAAAGAGCAGTGTAAGTGCCGACCGTCAGGCGTTAATGGATTTATACAAGGCGACGAACGGTTCGGGCTGGAGCCACCATAGCGGCTGGGGGACGGGTGAGCCGATGGGCTCGTGGTATGGGATAAAGACCAACAGCCGGGGCCGGGT
>DASQZL010000134.1:0-15757 GCA_035638715.1 Balneolaceae bacterium | reverse complement strand
TAGCCGGCAAAAAGAAATCGTGGATGAAGTAAATATTTCGGAGCGTTACCCACTCGGCGAGGCCAAAAAACGGTGGTCGGAAGCGCCTTATGATAAAGCACTGAAGAAACTTACCGATACTGGTATTCTGGAAGTCTGGGAAGAGCCGGTTCAAAAAGTAGCACCCAAAACCGAAAAACAGTGGCAATGGTCACCGCAATGGACAAAAAGCGAGATCAACCATCTGCTGGATGAATATAATCGCGAAGGCAAGGATTATAAATGGGTGCGGGCGCTGGGACGACTGACGGAGCTCGACTTACCGGCTTCTCATAAACAGCTTAAAAATTATGACCTGCTGGATGATTATTCGCTGAATCGCATTGCCGAAGAAGGTATTATTAAGGCCCGGGAGGTTGAAGTGACCGGTGTGGATCTGGATCTGCCCCACGAGCCTTCAGCCATCAATGATCTCAATGAAGAGCAGTTGCAGGCATTTTGGCGGATTGCTGAACCGATGGACGCCAATCGATACGAGTGTTTTCTGTTATACGGGGTGACCGGAAGCGGAAAGACTGAAGTATATATTCATGCTTTAAAAAAGGCACTGGATATGGGCCAGGGTGGCCTCATTTTAGTGCCGGAAATCAGTCTCACGCCACAGACCGTCAGGCGATTTTATGAAATTTTTGGAGATGACATCGCCGTGCTGCACAGCCGGCTGAGCGTAAAGGAACGGCAGTCTGCATGGAAAGCCCTGAAAAATGGCGAAAAACGTATCGCTATCGGAGCGCGGAGTGCCGTCTTTGCTCCTGTCCGGAATCTGGGACTGATTGTCGTGGATGAAGAGCACGACCGCTCCTATAAGCAGGAAGATCCGGCGCCACGTTATCATGCACGGGAGGTCGCCATCATGCGCGCTTTTAAAACCGGGAGCGTTACGATCCTGGGATCGGCAACCCCCAGCATGCAGGCGCTTCATGCCGCTCAGCGGGAAAAAAGTACACTTCTGAAATTATCGGAACGTCATAAAGGCGCAACCCTTCCGGAAGTTGAAGTGCTGGACTTAAAAAAATATCAATCGGCCATGCAGGGACCACTTGCCGTGCCACTTTATGATGCGATTGAAGAGGCCCTTGAAGCCGAAGAACAGATCATTTTATTACAAAATCGTCGTGGATTTTCTTCCTATTTACAATGCGAAAACTGTGGACATATTCCCGAATGTCCCAATTGCTCGGTCAGTCTGACCTATCACAAAAACAAACAGCAAATCCGTTGCCATTATTGCGGCTACAGCAGCAATATTCCCTACTATTGTGAGGAATGCTCCAGTCACGAACTCGAAAAAAAAGGCACAGGCACCCAGCAGATTGAAGAACAGATTAATAAACTTTTTCCGCAGGCTTCCGTCTGCCGGATGGATTACGACACTACAACAGGGCGCTATGGCCATCAAAATATTATTGACCGGTTTGACCAAGGCAAAATTGATATCCTGCTGGGTACACAGTTGGTGGCCAAAGGGCTGGATTTTCCCAATGTGACGGTGGTAGGCGTCATCAATGCGGATACGGAGCTGGCATTCCCATCATTCCGTGCCGGCGAGCGAATGTATCAATTGCTGAGCCAGGTGGCCGGACGATCGGGGCGGGCCGAAAAGGCAGGCCGGGTCTATTTTCAGACCTGGCAGGCTGATCATTATGCCATCCAGTGTGCTAAAGAGCATGATCATCGGCGATTTGCCCGTCATGAGATGAATCAGCGAAAAATGCTGGATTACCCGCCCTATACACGTCTCATCAATTTTCAATTCAAGGCGCGCGATGCTCAACGGGTCTCAAAAGTAGCGCACACTTTTACGGAATGCCTGCGCGCCATCGCGGACCCCCGTCCTGTACTGGGTCCCTCCCCTGCCACTATAACCAAAATGCAGGGATGGATTCGCTGGGAATGCCTTGTCAAAATTGATACCAAAGCCAACGCCCATTTCATCGAAAAATTTTTAGATGCCGTGTTTGAACTTTATAAATCGAAACGGCCAGCCGGGACCAGCAGCGTACGCATCAACGTAAATGTAGATGCGCTGGAATAGTTTAGATAGCGTATTTCTTGTTGGTTCTAAGCAATTGATGGATTCGGTGCCGAAAGGCCTCCGGGCCATGACAGGTATTCGCAATAAAAATAATTATCCTTTGTTTTTCGCTATAGAAATGCGATTATTTGAGGTGTGCGCTTATACTTTTTGATAGTTTGGGTAGTTGAAATTATACATTTATAAATTACTGCATTAAATCATTATCCGTGATTTGTGGTCTGTTTAAAACTTGCACTCGTTCACAGCCACAACCACAAACAACTTACAACCAACCATATCTGCTATGGGTGATGAAGAAGTGAAATTTGCCGAAAATCAGGAGGAAGTGCAGCAGTTTATGAAAGCAGTGCTGAGAGATATCCGGGCACTGGATGAAATGCTGCAGGGTAACTGGTTTGAAGATGATCCGATTCGGATTGGTGCTGAACAGGAAATGTGCCTGGTTGACAGCCATTCCAAGGCATGGCCCATGGCTATGGAGGTACTGAAAAACCTGGATGACGAGGAGCACTTTACTACGGAATTCGCACAGTTCAACCTTGAAATTAATGCAGAACCTGTAGAGTTCACAGGTTCCTGCCTTTCAAAGATGGAAAACAACCTGCAAAAGCGTATCGATACAGTACGCAAGGAGGTTCAGTCTCTTGGCGGAGATATCATATTGACCGGCATCTTGCCAACGATCCGTAATGCCGATATCGACCTGAAAAACATGACGCCCCTGCAACGTTACCGGGCACTTTGCGATGCGATCAATAAATTGCGGGGGGAGACCTACGAGCTTCGTATTCAGGGTATGGATGAGCTGCTGATGAAGTCAAACTCTCCATTGCTTGAGGCCTGCAACACGGGCTTCCAGGTACACCTGCAAGTCACGCCTGAAAATTTTGTGCAGAAATATAATATCGCCCAAGCTATTACCGGTCCGGTTTTAGCGGCTGCTGTAGGTTCTCCTTTCCTTTTCGGAAAACGCCTGTGGAGTGAAACCCGTATCGCCCTGTTTCAACAGTCGATTGATACGCGCACTGTGGGTAATCATCGTCGTGAGCGCAGTTCCCGCGTTTCATTCGGTACGGACTGGGTAAACGACAGTATTCTCGAAATCTTCCAGGAAGATACTGCTCGTCACCGCATGATGCTCAGCGCGGATGTGACTGAAGATGTAGAAAAATTGCTGCAGGAAGGCACTCCACCGCAACTCAAAGCGCTGCAAGTACATAACGGAACAATTTATCGCTGGAACCGCCCCTGCTACGGCGTATCCAACGGTCGGGCCCATCTGCGGATCGAAAATCGTGTTTTCCCGTCCGGTCCCACCGTGGTCGACGAGATAGCCAATACCGCCTTTTGGCTGGGACTGCTGAATAAAATGGATGATTACTACCCTGACATTCGCGAAGTGATGGATTTTGACAATGCGAAACTTAACTTTGTAGCAGCCTCAAAACTTGGGCTCGATACCACTTTCCGCTGGGTCAATAATGAACGCATCAATGCACCTGATCTAATCACCGAAGAATTACTGCCTATTGCCCGTGAGGGACTGCAAAAAGCGTCCCTTCAATTATCCGATATTGAACACTACCTGAATATCATCAAAAATCGGGTGGAATCGGGTCAGACGGCCTCGACCTGGATGCTTAACAACTATAGCTCGCTAATGAAGGAAAATAATGCCAAAGAGCAAACGCTGACGGCCATTACCTCGGCTGTGATCAATAACCAAAAGAAGGGAGATCCGGTTCACACCTGGGAAAATGTACGTACAAAAGACTTTGATGAATGGGAGCCTTCCCGGCTTTTAGTCGAAGAATTTATGACAACAGATTTGTATACCGTGCAGGAAGAGGATATTCTCGAGTTTGCTGCCAACTTGATTGAATGGCAAAAAATTCAGTACGTCCCTGTTGAAGATGATAATAATCAGCTGGTTGGATTGATTACCATGCGTATATTGTTTCGTGAATACAGCGAAAACATCAACAATCAGAAAGAGCTGGAACAGACGGTCGGAAAAATCATGATCCAAAATCCGATCACCATTCACCCGGAAGCTTCTATTATTGAGGCGATGGATATTATGGCGGATAAGGAAATCGGCTGCCTGCCCGTCGTTAAAAATCAGCGCCTCGTAGGGATGATCACCGAACAAAATTTCATTGCACTATCCTCACGACTGCTCAAAGTGTTACATGCAAAACGAGAAAACAATTCATCTGATGAAGCGTGAAGATTCTGCAAAATTAAATCGTATTATCGGACTGATTGAAGGTACCCAGCCCGGGCCCTGTGTGGTGGGCGTCGGGGGTATTCACGGCAATGAACCGGCAGGTGTGCAGGCCCTGCAGCAAATTGTTAATATGCTGCAGCACAAGAACCATCAATTCAGGGGTAAATTTTTGGCTTTGCGTGGTAATTTACCTGCCCTCCGCCGGCATGTCCGGTATATTGATGAAGACTTGAATCGCATTTGGTTTCCATCCATTATTGATAAAATTCGCCGTAAGCCGAAAGAAGAATTACAATCGAGCGAGCGGCGTCAAATAAAATCAATGCTGCATATCCTGGATGATTTTTTACCCGAAAAGCCGTCCCAGCCGGCTATTTTTGTTGATCTGCATTCGTTTTCGGCTAACGGCGACATGTTCGCTATCACCGCTCCCCGCAAAAACCATCTTGATTTGTTTGGCCGGATGCACGTGCCCCTCGTATTTGGAATTCAAAAAACGCTGCAGGGAGCTGCTCTGCGCTATTATCAGGATCGGGGCCACATAACATTGGTTGTCGAGGGCGGTCCGCATCAGAGCCGTATCACCGTAAAAAATAATGTGGCAGCCACGCTCACTCTACTCAATAAAGCGGGATGCCTCAGCACTTCCGATTTGCATACTTTGACAAATTATGAAACTTATCTTGATAAAGAGAACGCTCATCTGCCCCGGCAGGTTGATTTGGTTTATCAGCATATGATTGAACCGGGTGATCATTTTGAAATGCGTCCAGGCTTTAAAAATTTCCAGGAAATCAGCAAGGGAGAATGGCTCGCTTCCGATAAAGAGGGCAAAATCAGATCTCATTGCGACGGTTATCTGCTCATGCCCCTGTATCAGCAGCAGGGCAATGACGGATTTTTTATTACGCAAAAGCATACATAAAGACGCATAATTTTTTGTATTTTTTCACTATCAGGTCATCTTTTATCGGTTTACGTTTTCAATAAAATAATTCAACCCAATTTCAGTTCATTTTAGGTCTCAACCTAAAAAGCAGGATGCTTTATTTGTGGTTTTTCGCATGCATCGTATAGAGATGATAACAAAGAAAAAAATCTATGGATGATTATCAGTTTATTGACGGAACACGGCTTTCATCCGTCATTGAAGCCTTTATTTTTACCAGCACCGAGCCGATCGGAGCCCGGCGTATTTGTGATTTAATCAGCCAGGGTGAAGAGAATTTACAGCTGGAACCAGAGGCTATTTCCTCATTTGTTGACAAATTAAATAAGCGCTATGAGCAAAATGGACTGTCTTTTTATATCATCAGGGTAGCCGGAGGCTATACTTTTGCCACCCGCAAACGGCTGGACCCGTGGCTCAGCATCATTCAGCACGAGGAAGCTTACCGTAAACTCTCGCAATCAGCCATCGAAACACTGGCGATTGTGGCCTACAAACAACCGATCACCAAGCCCGAAGTGGACGATATTCGCGGCGTGGATTCTGGTTATATCCTTCGCCAACTGCTCGAAAAAGTGCTTGTTGAAGTTTCCGGCCGGCTTGACGCCCCGGGGCGCCCTCTGCTGTACGAAACCACGGACCACTTTTTGAAACATTTTGGCATCAACTCGATTGATGAGCTGCCAAAACCGCGAGAAATTAAGGAGATTCTGAAGGATAATGATATGGCCGAGCACCGGCAATTTCTTATCGACCGGCAGCTGGAACTGGAAGATATGGAAATTGCCGAGGATGAAAACGATGATATTTCGCTGCTTGATGCTGTAAAAAAACTTGATGCCAAGGGATTAATGAAACAGCCCGATGAAAGCAATGAGAACAATGGCCAAAGCAATGCCCCAGATTCAACACAAGAAAAAGAGGAGGAATGAGTATTGCATATTTTTTTGTCCTGCTCCCAGGTAATAAAATTTCACAAAATAGCTGTAATAGATATAAACTGCACAATCAATGAGTAGATCCCGAAAAGGAAAACAGAAAAAATCACCCCCGCAAGCAAAACAAAATTACAAAAAAAACGAAAAAATACGCCTCAATAAATACATCGCTCACTGCGGCTATTGCTCACGCCGGGAGGCCGATGATTATATCGCCGCTGGGAAAGTACAGGTAAATGGGGAGACCGTTACCCAGATGGGCGTAAAAGTACGTCGTACAGACCAGGTCAAGGTTGAGGGACAAACGCTCAGCCTCGAGAAATTCGAATATATTCTTCTCAATAAACCCAAGGATACCATCACTACGACGGATGATCCCCGCGGCCGTGATACGGTCATGGATAAAATTGAGGATGCCACCGGCAAACGCGTGTACCCGGTGGGGCGGCTCGACCGGCATACGATGGGATTGCTGCTGCTTACGAATGACGGCGACCTGGCCCACCGCCTGATGCACCCCAAATATACGGTCCGCAAGGTATATGAAGTGGAAACGCGCCGTAAACTTCGCGATGAAGAACTTGATCAATTGCTTAAAGGCATTGAGCTTGAGGATGGCCCGGCCAGCGCATATCGTATTGAGCGAACACCGGATGGCATACTCCTCACTATATTCGAGGGCCGTAACCGACTGGTGCGTCGCATGATGGAATATTTCGGCACGGAAGTGACAAAACTTAAACGCATCGATTATGCCGGATTGTCGCTCAAGGATGTCCGGATGGGGCGCTGGCGATATCTGCGGCCCAATGAAATTAATGCCCTGCGTAAATTGGTGAAACTAAAACCACTTAAATTTGATTAAGAATTCAAAAATTTCTGTATAAACAAAGATTTTTTACTGTTAACTTCGCCTTCAAATTAACCATCAATATGAGTTATGATTGACTTAAAAAATATTTCAAAGACAACTGGAGCTGTTGATTCGACTGAAGGCTTACCCATCAGGTTTGATGTCTATTGGCCCGACGACGAAACGCCGGCCGATTTGCCCACTATTTTATTTCTCCATGGTTTTAAAGGCTTTAAAAACTGGGGCACCTTTCCGGCTGTTTGTCAGCGGTTGAGTGCTGCCGGCTTTGCCGTCGTGGCAATGAATTTTTCGCTTAACGGCATTGGAGAAAATCCACTGGAATTTGATCGGCTGGATTTATTTGCCCGCGAGACCTTCAGTCAGGATTTGGATGACATCGGTTCGGTGCTGGAGGGCCTGCATCAAACAGAAATAACTGCCGGCGGTCAGCCGCTCGATCCAGGCAAAGCAGGTGTATTAGGGCATTCGCGCGGCGGGCAAACGGCCATAGCTGCCGCAGCCGAATATGCTCAAATTCAATGTTTGGTCACCTGGTCTGCTGTTGCCGATTACAATGCGCGCTGGAACCCCGCGATGATAGATGACTGGGAAAATGAAGGCGTAACCTATATCAAAAACGGACGCACCGGCCAGCTCATGCCGATGAAAAAAGTGGTTTATGACGATGCCCGTGAAAATGCCGATCGTGTAATTGCCCTTAACCGGATTTCTGAGCTAAAGTGCCCGGCATTATTCATCCATTCTAAGGGGGATGAAGCCGTACCCTACCAGGATGCCCAAAAATTATATGAAACCTGCCCTTCAACCGAAAAAGATCTGTTGCTGCTCGATGATTCCGGTCATACGTTCGGTGGCAGCCACCCCTTTAAAGAAGATAAATTTCCCAAACCGTTGCAAAAAGCTTTTTCCACGAGCAAAAACTGGTTCAAAACGCACTTAAAATAAATTAAGGGACATTGGGATTTCCACTATTATTTTCGGTATTCCACTCATTTCAGGCAAAAGAGGCCATCGCTTTTAAAACTACCTGAAATAATTGCCTTATATTTTAGTTATATTAAAAACAATAGATAGATTAAGCTGAGTTCAAGTTAAGCCTTGTTGCCGGGCATAAAAAGCCATTCCATAATCCCAACAGAGTAAGGATTGTGGTTCGCTGTGCCTGTGCGCTGGAGTAGTTTGGCACACAGATGCTGAACTTTTTATAAAAGCACTGCAACACTTATTGCTTAGTAAGCTTCATTGGGCAATTTTTATATCGGATTCATGTTATTTCATAAATTCAGTATTAGACGCATTTATTGAGTTAAGCCTGCAAATAAATCATTAGTCATTTTTATTTCGAATTTACGTTAGGTTATGAAAAAATTTCAGTTAACGGTTGTCTGGATATTTCTCTTTTTTACGTGTATAGCGAGTAGCATACATGCCCAGGTTCCGGAACTTATCACAAATAAACGATTTCAGCAGGATGCCAAAGTAGCGATAGATTCGCTGTACAACTTTAATTTTAAAGGCAGTGAGCGACAAATTGCATCCTGGAAAAAGAAGTATCCGAATGATCCTATATGGAAGCTGATCGATGCCATGAAATTTTGGTGGCAGATCATATCGGATTTGAATGCCACGTCGCACGACAAGCATTTTATTAAAATGATGAAGCAGGCTGATTATGCTGCATCCAAAGTCCTGTATAAACAGCATGGAAATGCTGATGCCCTGCTGGTCCGTACGGCTGCCAATGGTTTCATCGCCCGGCTTTACTCCGACCGTGACGAATGGATAAAAAGCCTCAGAGCGGCGCATAAAGCATATAAAGTATACGGTGTGCTGAAGAAGAATATCCCCGCCTTACCTGATCTTAAACTGACAAAAGGGCTTAAATTGTATTATTCGGCTTATCTGCCCAAAGCTTATCCTGTAGTGAAAACGGTGTCTATGTTTCTGCCCAAGGGGAATGAACAAAAAGGGCTTCAATGTCTCCGGGAGGCATCGAAAAATGCAATTTTTGCAAAAGCTGAAGCCACGTACTTTTTGGGTGACATCAACCTAAATTATGAACACAACTACAAAAAGGCGATCTATTATTTCAAAAAGTTATATCATAATTATCCCCGCAATAACTACTATGCACGATTGCTTGTACGGAGCGAGTATAAAGTTGGACAATATGACGATGCGCTTCATGTTATTGACGAATCTCTTCAACGATGGAAGAAACAGAATATACCTTACCAGAAAATTTTAAAAGAAAATCTATTGTATTGGAAGGGACGCATTTTCTATCACAATAAAAAGTATGATCAAGCTCTGCCTTTATTCGCAAAGTCTTTTCAGCTAAGTAAAAAACTTCCTCGAAGCCAACATCGAAAATTTTATGTTGAAGCAGCATATTATTCAGGTATGATTCTTGAAAAGCAGGGCAAAAAACAAAAGGCTATTCAACAATTTAAATTGGCTAAAAAAGCCAAAGTTGAGAAAAATTTCCAAAAAAAGGCACAGACAGAATTAGAACATCTCCAATCGTAAAAAGCCAAATCTTTAACTACATGTCAAAGGCAGGTTTTAGTAGCGTTAAGCAAATATTTTCTCCGATAGGTTTTGATCTTCTGCCCCTCAGCCGCCTATTCTATGGACGCTTGAATTTAAATTCATAAATATTGACGTTACATAAGAACTCATACAATTGTTATTTAACAATAAACTATTTTTGCCATGTTTATAGGCGCCATTTCCGACACGCACGATCACGTTCCGCATATTAAACAAGCTGTTGATATTTTCAGAAAACGAGACGTGGATTTGGTTGTTCATGCGGGCGACTATTGCAGTCCTTTTACCATTTCTCATTTTGAAGGGTTGCCTTTTGAAGGCATCTTTGGCAATAATGACGGTGATTATTTCTTGCTGATGCAAAAATTTGATGCCATTGATGCAACAATACACGGTGATTTTTTTGAATTCAATGCTGACAGCCGAATGCTGGCGGTTTATCACGGCACCGACCAGCCTATTACTGATGCTCTGATAAACTGCGGTAAATATGATGTGGTTATAAGCGGGCATACCCACGAACCGATGAACAAAAAAACTAATAATACACTCGCACTTAATCCGGGGACAGCTCATGGATTTGATGAGAAAGCAACGATTGCCCTTTTAAATACGGACAACCTGCAGACTGAATTTGTGGAACTGGATTGATTTCAGAATAATTCGATCAGCCGCCATCGACTATTGCTCATTTCATTGTATTTCAAGCAGTTCTGATTGTGTATCAGAGTTTATGAAAGATTGTTGCAAACCGCATCTGTAAACGACCTGGTTGATCCGCTGCCGCCAATGTCGGGCGTGCAAACAGATTTATCTACGAGGGTATCGTAAATAGCCTGCCGGATTTTTCTTGCCACCCGTGTCTCGCCAATGTGCCTGAGCATCATTAGCGACGAAAGCAAAATAGCAATAGGATTCGCTTTATTCTGACCGGCAATATCGGGCGCAGAGCCATGCACTGCCTCAAACATCGCCGCATCATCGCCCACGTTCGCGGCGCCTGTAAGTCCGAGTCCGCCGACCAGACCGGAAGCTAAATCGGAAAGAATATCACCAAAAAGGTTTGTAGTTACGATGACATCAAACTGGTGAGGATCCAGCACCATCTGCATCGCCATATTATCAACAATGAGGTCCTCAAAATGAATGGATGGAAAATCTTTTGCAACTTCATGTCCCACTTTAAGGAATAGCCCGCAGGTGTATTTAAGGATATTCGCCTTATGTACCAAAGTAACCTTGTGGCGATTATTTCTTTTGGCATATTTGAAGGCCGCACGAATAATTTTTTTGCTTGACTCTTCTGTTACCACTGCAATGCTTTCAGCATGGCTTTCATCCTCAACCCAGCGCTCTTTTCCAATATATAACCCTTCGGTATTTTCACGGAAAATCACCAAATCAACATTATCGTACCGGCTTTGGATATAGGGCAGCGTGTGAGCCGGGCGTATATTGCTATACAAATTCAGCTTTTTACGCAGTGCAACATTTACCGACCGGAAGCCGGCGCCCACAGGAGTTGTCAAAGGACCTTTCAGTGAAACGGGGTACTCCTGCAATGCTTCAAGCGTTTCATCCGGCAAGGGTGTCCCTACTTCATCATTAGCCTCCTCACCCGCTATGCATTCAATCCAGTTGATATCAGCGCCGGCCTCTTTCAAAATTTTTCTAACTGACCTTGTTATTTCAGGGCCAATACCATCTCCGGGTATAAGTACAATATCATGCATTGCTGTTGATTTTAAATTAGTCGAAACTTTGATTTACAAAATACACAAGATACAAATTCCTGCAGCCATTATCATAAATAGCTAACCAGGAAGTTACTACAAATTAAGCGATCTTCAGCACGGCTGATCCTTCAAAATTTCCCTCTCTGAGATCCCGGAGGGCTTTATTAGCTTTTTCCAGTGGATAAGTTGTAACCGACGTTCGAACGGGAACTTCGGGAGCAAGCTGCAGAAATTCTTCCCCATCCAGACGAGTGAGATTCGCAACCGATTCAACCGAACGCTCACCCCAGAGAATATCATAGGGAAAATCCGGAATATCACTCATATGTATTCCGGCACATACCACCTCTCCTCCTTTTTTTACCGCTTTCAAAGCTTCCGGAACAAGCGGTCCGACCGGTGCAAAAATTATTGCTGCATCAAGTTTCTCGGGTGGTTGTTCATCTGATCCGCCTGCCCAAACGGCACCCATATTTCTTGCAAACTTTTGGCTTTTTTGGTCACCGGGACGGGTGAAGGCAAAAACCTGCCGATCCTGATAGGTGGCCACCTGGGTAAGAATATGCGCGGATGAACCGAAGCCGTAAAATCCAATTTTTTTCGCATCACCGGCTTTTCTCAGTGAGCGATAGCCAATCAATCCCGCGCAGAGCAATGGAGCCACCTGCTCATCCGGATAATTCTCCGGGAGAGGAAAACAATAATGAGCATCGGCCACCGTATATTCCGCAAATCCACCATTTAAGTCATAGCCTGTAAATTGTGCATTATCGCATAAATTTTCTCGATCTGTTCTGCAGAATTCACAGTGTCCGCAGGTTTTTCCCAGCCAGGGTACGCCCACTTTGTCACCTCGATTAAAGCCGGTCACCTCCTCACCGGTTTCCTCAACCGTTCCGACGATCTGGTGACCAGGCACCAGCGGAAGGTTGGGGTTATCCAAATCGCCATCCAAAATATGTAAATCGGTACGGCAAACTCCGCAGCAATTTATTTTGATCAATACCTGATTTGATGAAGGAGATGGCCTTTCAATGTCCTGCAGGGAAAGTTCCTTTCCTTGTTGTTCCAATACCATTGCTTTCATAAAACACAAATTTTTAATGAGATAATGAGCAGCAAATAACTTACAACTTAGATTTTAGAAGATGTATATATTGTTTGTTACCATGTATAATTTCCGCAACTGTAAAACAATTCCACACGATCTATTCACGACAACAAAACGTGGTATTTATCAAACAAATTAGTCGTACGAACCGTTTTACAGGCGGCTAAGATTACAGAAAACTATAGCCGTACATCTATTTGGAAGCTTGTAATTGACGCAATGTCCACCCGATCGAAGCTTTGATATTCAGGATTCAAAAGGACATTCCATTCATCCGGCACCAAGGCCGAAGGTACCTTTAAACCTACACTTTCCGCCCCTTGTATCCACCGTGATCCAATTTCACCAAGGGCATCAGGCGCAGGATAATGCCGCCAGTTTTCGGGCAGATGGGTTTCTTCCAATGTAGGTATAGACATATCATCCGGAAGATTAAGTTTTAACAAACACGTATCATCTGGTATTAGATTATGAGGCGTGTGTACCAGCAATTCCAGCAAAGCCAGAGAGCAGTGCTCAGAAGTGTAGAGCATAGATATCCCTTTCTCATTCCATCGTCCGCCATACAGGCGGGCCCCCGTTCCCGACAAGTCGCGAATGTATTTTTCCTTTGCCAGCCGGTACAGTTGCATTAAAACCCTGATGGCTTGAATATTTATTTATCTTGATTTTTAGAAAAGATTGACTGATGAACCAAGACTTTATGAATAAACACCGTATTCCAATTTCCCAAGTTCTTCGGAAACGAGCTGCACACCTATGGCCGTGTCCAGTAAATCAAGTGGGCGATGGCTGCCCAGGGCTGTGTTTTCCTCACGCAGCCATTTATTAAATGATTCGATTCCGCTGAATATCTCACTTCCTTTTTCTGCAAGCTCGGCAATGAGTATAATGTGCTCGGACACGGCCGTACCGAGTAAACTATCGGCTTTGCGCCGCTGCAACGTACGTGCTGTGACCGGTAGCAAGGCAGCCAGTTCTTTTAAGTTCAGGTTTAATTGCTTCCCCAAATTTAACAGCGCTTGCTTTTTAACACCTCTGCGGGAAAGGGTGACCAAATCGAGACGACTGCCGGTTGTTGCGTATGCTGCAGCTGGCTCCTGTAAAATGTTTTCAATGGATGATTGAGCCAAAACTATAGTATTTTAGACATTTGTCTATTTTAATTATGACAATTTACATATTATTTTAGGTTTTTCCAATTTTTATTTAAATGCTTTATACAGTTAATTTTATCTGTTTATTGAATGACTGTACCGCAGGAACTTTCGACCAATTTATTTTGCATAAAAAAAGATGGCAGGCTGTCAATTTCCATCTACCGTGATCTTACATCAAAGCATCAGGCTTAACTTTTAATAACTATTGAATTTTTAACATAATCATTCTATCATTATGCTCACATAATCAACCCAAGGTTGGGGGTGCTTGCACAAGCGGGCTGAGATCATACCCTGAGAACCTGAACCGGATAATACCGGCGTAGGGAAACCTGATGCAATTCATACGTATCAGTTTAAGCAAGTGTCCCTCCTTTTAACAACACGAAGGAGGCACCGATGTATTTCAATTCTACAATTAAATCTTTTTTTCTGGCTGCATTTTTATCGCTTGGCGGTTTTTTTTCAACCTGTTCAGCTCAGACGATCCATGGCACCATCACTGATGCCCAAACCGGCAAGCCGCTGGCAGGGGCCAATATCATTCAAATCAACACTCATAATGGTGTTTCCTCAGATAAAAACGGCCATTTTCTTCTTAAACTGAATGGAAATAAATCGCCCAAAATCAAAATATCCTATGTAGGCTATGCGACGCAGGTGATTAACACGGCGCACAGAAATGAACCGCTGAATATTCATCTGAAGCCCCAAACATTTATGTCGAATAAAATTTTCGTGCAGGCGGTACGGGCAGGTGCGTCGGCACCAATGGCCTCGGAAACATTGAAAAAGGCTCAAATTAAGACAAAAAATATGGGGCAGGCTCTTCCTTATATGCTACGAAATATGACGTCGGTTACAACCACCTCCGATGCAGGAGCCGGCATCGGCTACACCGGCATTCATATCCGCGGGGTTGAACCCACACGGATCAATGTTACGATCAACGGTATTCCGGTAAATGATGCCGAATCGCAAAATGTGTTCTGGGTGGATATGCCGGGGCTGGCTTCATCGGTGGAAAATATTCAGGTGCAGCGGGGTGTGGGAACTTCAACCAATGGTGCCGCAGCTTTCGGGGCTTCCATCAACATACAAACGTCAAAGATGCGTAATCAGCCATTTGGCGAAATTAATGCCGGGGTCGGTTCCTTTAATACGCGCCGCGTTGATGTAAAATTGGGCTCCGGGCTGATGGACAACGGCTGGCAGGTGCAGGGACGCCTGTCGAAAATTAATTCGGACGGCTACCGCGACCGGGCCTTCTCGAATCTAAAATCCTTTTACCTGAGTGCTGCGCATCATGGTAAACGCGGACTGCTCCGGATTGATGTATTTTCCGGCAAAGAAAAAACGTATCAAGCGTGGTTCGGTATAACCAAACAACGGCTCCGCACTGATCGAACGTACAACCCCCTTGGCACCCAAAAACCGGGCAAACCGTATAAAAATCAAACCGACAATTACCAGCAGGATCATTATCAGCTGCATTATTCCTACCAGTTTTCCGATCACTGGGAAGCCAACGCTTCACTCTTTTTCGTCTATGGTCGTGGCTATTATGAAAATTACAAAGCCAATCAGAAATTGTCTGATTATGGGTTGAAGCCGATCTCGCTGGCCGACACCACCATCAGCCGCACGGATTTGATTAATCGTTTGTGGTTGAAAAATTATTTTTACGGTACCGTATTTTCTACCCGCTATCACCAGAAAAAATGGAATCTGACCCTCGGTGGCGGCTACGATCAGTACCGGGGACAGCATTACGGGCGAGTTGTAAAGACAAAGATCTCCAATTTTCTCGGCGAGTCGAAGCAATATTACCGCAATGATGCCCTTAAGACGGATGGCAATCTTTACGGCAAGCTCAACTATTATTTTACCCCGGAGCTCAGCGGCTACTTGGATCTGCAGGTACGCCACATTTATTACCGCTTTTTGGGCAAAAATCAACGCACTACGCAGCAGGGCAATCAACAGGTTGTTAATGTGACTCAAAGTGTACCGCTGACATTTTTTAATCCCAAATTCGGGCTGGTTTATCGACTGAATAAACAACAGCGTGTATATGCTTCTTTCAGTGTGGGAAATAAAGAACCGGGGCGGAATGAATATATAAACTC
>DASQZL010000133.1:0-9645 GCA_035638715.1 Balneolaceae bacterium | reverse complement strand
ATGGTGCAAAAAAACCGATCAATTGCTATTGTAGGTACTGGAAATGTCGGCGTTGCTGCGGCGTATGCCCTTTTTAATCAACGTATCGCCAATGAAATAGTCTTGGTAGATTTAAATCGCGAGCGAGCTGAAGGTGAAGCTATGGATCTTATGCACGGCCAGTCACTTGTAGGCAATGTGAAGGTTCGGGCAGGAGATTATCAGGATTTACAAGACCCCGTGGTAGTTGTTATTACAGCGGGTGCAAGCCAGAAATCGTCTGATGAATCACGTCTTGAGCTACTCAACCGGAATGCAAAGGTATTTCAGGATATTATTTCAAGGCTGGATGAATATGCCCCAAATGCTATTCTCGTGGTGGCTACAAACCCGGTAGATATCCTCACAAAAATTTCGCAGGAATTAAGTTCACGCCCGGAAGAGCGTATTATCGGGACGGGCACGCTCCTGGATACGGCACGTTTCCGTTCATTACTCGGTCAATATTATCACGTGGATCCCCAATCGGTCCATGCATATATATTAGGAGAACATGGAGATTCTGAGGTCCCTATCTGGAGTGGCGCAAACCTCGGGGGAAAACCTATTCAGGATAATACCGTTTTGGGTAAGGAGTATAATCAGAAAAAGCTTGAGGAACTGTTTCTTAAGGCCAAAAATGCTGCTTACGAAATTATCGGCCGCAAGGGATTTACCAACTCAGCTATAGGAGTGGTCATTGCACGTATCGCCAAAGCTATTTTGCAGGATGAACGTAACGTATTGCCTGCCAGTGTTTTATGGCGGGGAGAATATGGCATATCCGATGTTTGTATGAGCCTCCCGTCCGTTATCGGCAGTGATGGCGCCACTGATAAAATTATCCCTCAACTCAGCAATCAAGAGGTAGAAGGATTGAAATCATCAGCTACGATATTAAAACAACACATCAAAAGTATAGAAATAGACTAAGGGTCACCATCCTCGTTAAATATGCGATATAACGAGGCTTAATGCATAGCCTAACCGTCGTCATTACAGAGTATCATCTTCATCTTCGTTTACGACACGCGTTACAGCTGCAATTCGCTGATCACCATCCAAACGCATAATTCGAACGCCCTGTGTATTGCGTCCCATAGTGCGAATGCCGCCACAGTTCATCCGAATCACTTTTCCCCCCTCGGTGATAACCATTAGATCATCTTTATCAGATACTTCCTTAAGGGCGATAAGCTCTCCGGTTTTTTTGGTGACTTTCAAGGTAATCACCCCTTTTCCGCCGCGACTCTGCTCGCGATAATCTTCCACAAGCGAACGTTTGCCGTACCCATTTTCAGAAATAGCCAGCACTGTAGCTTCATGCGTATTTTTAATGACAATCATGTCAACCAGCTCATTATCATCACCCAGTTCCATTCCCTTAACACCTGAAGTATTTCGCCCCATATTGCGCACTTCTTCTTCGTGAAAACGGATAGCACGTCCCTTACGGTTCGAAAGTATTACCGTACTGTCTCCATCTGTGAGGGCAGCCCCCAGCAGTGAATCTCCCTTGTTTATATTAATAGCGATAATACCATTACTACGGGGCCGGCTGTACGCTTCAAGCGTTGTCTTTTTTACCTTGCCATTTTTTGTGGCCATGATGAGGGAATGATTATTGATATATTCCTCATCTTCGAGGGTTTTAACCGGAACAAAAGTTTTTATGGAGTCGTCTTTGTCAATTTCAATCAAATTTACAATTGCACGTCCCCGCGATAAGCGAGAACCTTCGGGGATTTCATAGACCTTGAGCCAGTAGCATTGCCCTTTTTCGGTAAGAAATAGAATATAGTTATGATTGGTCGCAACAAATAAATGTTCAACATATTCTTCATCTTTTGTAGTGGTACCTTTCATACCCTTGCCACCGCGACGCTGGCGTCGATATCCGCTTACGGGCATGCGCTTAATGTAACCCTTATTTGAAATCGTCACGACTACATCCTCATCAGCGATCATATCTTCCACGCTGAAATCTTCCGCAGAGTGAATAATTTCTGTACGACGATTATCCCCGTAGCGATCTTTTATAGTTGCGAGTTCATCTCTAATGATAGAAGTTTGACGATCACGGTCAGAAAGAATACCTCGATAATCGGCAATTTTATCGGCAATCTCATTATATTCAACTTCAATCTTATCGCGTTCCAGTCCTGTAAGCTTTTGCAGGCGCATGTCAAGAATTGCCTTCGCCTG
Organism: Balneolaceae bacterium; assembly: GCA_035638715.1. Taxonomy (GTDB): domain Bacteria; phylum Bacteroidota; class Rhodothermia; order Balneolales; family Balneolaceae; genus SMO-BIN1. Next base: position 7,422 of record DASQZL010000133.1, on the reverse strand, counting down.
CAGATCAGTCAAGGCGAATTTTCTTCGCAAGGCCTTATTAGCCTCCTTCGGGCTGTCGGATGCCCGAATGGTCTCAATAACCTCATCCAGATCATCAAGGGCAATTTTTAAACCTTCGAGAATATGAGCGCGGGCCTCGGCCTGGTCCAGATCGTACATGGTCCGGCGAATAATAACCTCAACACGGTGTTCAACATAATGATAGATCAATTCTTTGAGCGACATTACTTTTGGTCGCCCCTGCACCAGCGCCAGGTTAATCACCCCAAAAGTCTTTTGCATCTGGGTATATTTATAAAGCTGGTTCAGCACGATACCGGGATTTGCATTGCGTTTAAGAATTATAACGATGCGCATACCTTCGCGATCCGATTCATCCCGCATCTTCGAAATTTCGTCAATCTTCTCATTTTTAATGAGTTTGGCAATCTTTTCTATCAGTGTTGTCTTATTTACCTGATATGGAATTTCAGTAACAACAATCTGCTGGCGATTTCCCCGTATTTCCTCTGTATTAGCCCGGGCGCGCATCGTAATTTTACCACGACCGGTCTCATAAGCCTTTTTTACGCCATCGTAACCATAAATAATCCCCCCCGTTGGGAAATCCGGAGCTGGAATGTGTTCCATAAGTTCACTAATCTCTATATCCGGATTATCCAGGTATGCAAGAATACCATCAATGACTTCCGTAAGATTATGAGGAGCCATATTTGTAGACATTCCCACGGCAATACCCGATGACCCATTTATAAGAAGATTGGGTAACATGCTCGGTAATACCGTAGGCTCCTGAAGCGTATCGTCAAAATTTGCCTGAAAATCGACAGTTTCTTTATTGAGGTCGGTAAGCATTTCTTCCGCAATGCGTTCCATGCGTACCTCGGTATACCGCATGGCCGCTGCCGAATCGCCATCTATCGATCCAAAATTCCCCTGTCCGTCAACAAGCGGATAGCGAAGAGAAAAATTTTGTACCATTCGCACAATGGAATCATACACGGCCGAATCTCCGTGAGGATGATATTTACCTAATACCTCGCCGACAATTCGAGCGCTTTTTTTATAATTGCGATTGTGGGTCATCCCCAAATCGCTCATTCCATATAAAATGCGACGATGTACGGGCTTTAAGCCATCCCGAACATCAGGTAGGGCCCGGGATACAATCACCGACATGGAATAGTCGATATAAGCCGACTGCATTTCGTCTTCTAAGCTAATTGGAACAATCTTTTCTCTGGCCATAATATTTTAAATATTAACTTAACTAACCAATTAAATAGTTATAAATTTATTTATAGATGTTGGACGCTTATTATTTATGATAAAAGTACCCATCTACAGAAGAGGCTTAACCCAGAACCCAAAATACTGAATCAACCAACTGATTAACATATCATACCGAATGGTAAGATATAGCGTGAGCCTAAAAACCCTTTATAAATTCTTTTACGTGGTTACACCCATTTTACAATTTTCAGATCAAAATTAATATCGGGTACTACGGTCCCCTTTAGATATCAAGCGTAGCATATTTTGCATTGCGCTCAATAAAGTTTCGACGGGGTTCAACATCACCGCCCATAAGTGTCGAGAATAATTTGTCGGCTGCAGCCGCATTTTCAACCGTGACCTGTTGAAGCGTACGTGTTTCCGGATCCATCGTCGTTTCCCAAAGCTGCTCAGGGTTCATTTCACCCAGCCCCTTATAGCGTGATACGTCCACTTTTTTACGGCTATTTTTCAACTCCCGGGTGATCTCATCGCGCGTTTCCTCATCCCAGGCATATTTTATATTATCACCCGTGTAGGAAATTCGGTACAGCGGCGGTGTTGCAATATACACATGTCCGCCTTCGATAAGCGGTTTCATGTAGCGATAGAAGAAGGTAAGTAATAACGTTCGAATGTGGGACCCATCGACATCGGCATCGGTCATGACAATGATTTTATGGTACCGAAGATTCTCCAGCTCAAAATCGTCCTCATCATGTCCGACACCCGCTCCAAGCGCCGTAATGATTGCCTGAATTTCATTATTTTCCAGTATTCGGTTAATCTTCGCCTTTTCCACATTCAGTATTTTACCTCGCAACGGTAAAATAGCCTGAAAACTGCGGTCGCGACCCATTTTAGCCGAACCACCGGCCGAATCTCCCTCAACCAGATATATCTCACAATGGTCGGGGTCATTAATGGAGCAGTCAGCTAACTTTCCAGGCAGTCCGCCACCACTCATTGCGCTTTTGCGCTGGATCAGCTTGCGTGCTTTTCGCGCTGCCTGACGAGCCTCGGCCGCTAAAATCACCTTCTTAATTATTTTCTTTGCAACTTTCGGATTCTGCTCTAAATAATCCTTCAATTTTTCATAAACAATCACTTCAACCGCACTTTGCACTTCCGAGTTACCCAGCTTCGTTTTTGTCTGTCCTTCAAACTGGGGCTCTGGTACTTTTACGCTTAACACAGCCGTCATGCCTTCACGAAAATCCTCCCCGGAAATACTTACTTTGGTCTTTAGCAGATTATTATTGTCTGCATAGCTTTTCATGCCACGCGTCAGTGCCCGGCGAAAACCGGAAATATGGGTCCCTCCCTCGCGCGTGTTAATATTATTAACGTAAGAATGCACATTCGTAGAATAGCCGCCATTATAGCTTATAGCCAATTCTACAGGAACATTGTCAACTTCGCCGCTAATATACATTGGCTCAGACATCAGAGAGTCACGATTCTCATCGAGATATCGTACAAAATCTTTTACACCGCCTTCATAGTGGTAAAACTCAGTCAGCTCTTCATCTTCTCGTTTGTCCTCGAGTTTTATTGTCAATTGGGGATTCAGAAATGCTAACTCTCGTAATCGCTCCGCGATGATATCAAACTTGAATTCAGTGGTCTGAGTAAAAATAGTTGGATCGGGAGTAAATGTTATTTTAGTGCCCGTCTTGTCGGTTTTGCCAGCTTTTTTCAGTGGCTGGACGGTTTTCCCATGCTCAAACTCCATCACATAAATGTTGCCGTCACGATGAACCTCAGCATAAAAGTGTGAAGAAAGCGCATTAACACAACTCACGCCAACCCCGTGCAGGCCGCCTGAAACTTTATATGAATCTTTATTAAATTTCCCCCCGGCGTGCAACTTAGTCAAAACAACTTCAACAGCTGGAAGTTTAATTTTTGGATGTTCATCAACCGGTATGCCGCGGCCATTATCGAGGATGGTCATCGAGCCATCTTCGTTGATAGTGGCTTCAATTTCATCGCAGTAGCCAGCCAGGGCTTCATCAATAGAATTGTCGATAACCTCATTAATAAGGTGGTGCAAACCTCGTTTTCCAACGTCTCCAATATACATGGCCGGACGCTTTCGAACGGCCTCTAATCCTTCTAAAACCTGTATATTTTCCGCCTTATAATCAGAAGCTGATTTTTTTGCCATAAATGCTGAATGAGTAAGGATTAAAACAATGTTTAATAAGCCTTAAAATAGGGTATAAAAAGGCCAAATCAAAGTAAGGCACTATATTTAGTGCATAGAAATATTTATCGCTATAATATCGTTAAATAAGGCTTATTTACCACAAATGCCTTAATGTTTAGAAAAGTAAGAATTACTTCATTGCCCCCTGACTTTATCCACCCAAACCATTACCATGCAATATTGTTATTGTGGGTTACAATTCTAAAAAAATGAAGTTTAATTCCAAGAGCTATTTAATAAACGAAAAAAATAGGAATAACGTATTTTTTTATTTGAAAAAAGCCTAAACAAATGAATTCGTAATTAAAATTAATTGATATTTATATTATATAATCCTATTTTTCGATCATTCATAATTTTTGAATGCGCAAGTAAACACTTATAGATTTATGTCACGCAGAGATGATATTACCGGTAAAGGGCCACTAAATGGCTACCGGTCCTCAAAATCAAATAACAAAACGAAGCACCGTTTTAATCAAAACCTGCAGAAAAAGAAATTTTATATCCCTGAAAAGGATAAGTGGGTAACGCTGAAAGTTTCAGCAAAAACCCTGCGAACGATTAATAAAAAAGGGATTAGTGCTGTCCTAAAGGAAGCACGTGAAAAAGGAACCTTACAAAAAGATATATAATCGTTATGGCAAAAGGAGATCGAGTCCAGGTAATATTAGAATGTACGGAGAAACCGGGATCTTCGCGGTATCATACGACGAAAAATCGCCGCAATACCCCCGAACGACTGGAACTAAAAAAATATAACCCCGTGCTTAAAAAGCACACCATTCATAAAGAAATTAAATAGCAGTTTTTTGTATTATGGCTAAAAAGAAATCATTTGGCAAAAATCCCCAGCAGGAGGATGCAAACAGCCCGATGGCAAAGGTAATTATCTCAACCAAACTCGGCAATAATAAATATGCCTTTAAAGAGTCTATGGTTAAGCAGGATAATGTAAAAGAGTACATTAACGAAAATAAATCATAATTATTTATTTTACCGTCGCGATGGGTTGCATTCGTTTATCCGGATGGAACCTTTTTTTTTGCATCTCTCCCTTTAAAACGAATTAAATACAGCAGATATGGCACTGAAAGATCAAATAATGGCGGATTTGAAGGACGCCATGAAGCAAAAACAGCAGGATCGTTTGCGTGTGCTGCGATCTCTGAAGTCTAAATTACTGGAAAAGGAAATTAGTGAACGCAAGGGCGGTGAAGCAACACTCAATGACGAACAGACCATTGAGGTATTGATGAAAGCAGCTAAACAACGAAAGGATTCTATTGAGCAGTTTGAGCAGGGCGGGCGCGATGATCTGGTTCAGAAAGAAAAAGACGAACTTTCCATCATCGAATCCTACCTCCCGGAAATGCTCGCCGAAGATGAAATACGCGACATTGCCCGGGAAAAAATTGATGCGATGGATGCAGAAGATATGTCCGATATGGGCCGCGTAATGGGGGCTATGATGCAGGAACTGAAGGGAAAAGCGGAAGGCGCAAAAGTTAGTAAGGTGGTTAAAGAAGAACTTTCCTGATGGGAGAATAGGCTATGAACCTCCTCGATGTTTGCATTTTTATTCCCATTCTTTATTTCTGTTATCGTGGTGCGCGAAATGGCTTGATCGGAGAAATATTGAGTATCGTGGGTATTATTCTTGCCGTTTTTCTCACATTTCACTTTATGGACCCGCTGGCAGAATATATCCATACATTCATGAATAGTAATCCCAACTATCTGCCATTTATAGCTGCAGCGCTCATATTCATCGGTACGCTAATTACGCTTCAGATCATCGCTTTCCTTTTAAGACGTTTTCTCGAAAAGATTCGGTTCAATACGATAAATCGAATCCTTGGTTTTTTCTTTGGTCTGTTGAAGGGGGGCATTATCGTCAGCGTGGTCCTGCTTTTGCTGGCGGGCTTCAATCAGCCCTCAAAAAAGGCGCGGGACGGTTCGGTCTCATATTCTTATGTTATTTATCTGGCTCCATGGGCGTATGACGCGGTAGCTACAAAGAATTTTTCACAAACGATTAATCAAACGTTGCGCAAATATACTCCAATCAAAAACTTTCCAATTACTGACTAATTTTAAATATAAAATATGCCTTTTTTAGCTGTCGACGAACAATTGAAAGTCATTCGCCGGGGAACTGTCGAAATTGTTCCGGAGGATGAACTCGTAGAAAAGTTAAAAAAATCTCGTAAAACCGATACTCCGCTTAAAATTAAATTGGGTTGCGATCCAACGCGCCCCGATTTGCACCTCGGTCATTCAGTTATTTTACGAAAGCTGCGGCAGTTTCAGGATCTCGGACATGAAGCGATTTTAATCATTGGGGATTTCACCGCCCTGATCGGCGATCCTACCGGGCAGAATGAAACTCGGCCGGCCCTGTCAGAAGAGGAAATTAAAGACAATGCGGCGACATATCTCGAACAGGCGACTAAAATTCTGGATCCGAATCACACGTCGATCGTCTATAACTCCGATTGGCTGGGTAAAATGAATTTTGCGGATGTGATTAAACTAACTTCCAAGCTCACAGTTGCCCGCATGATTGAACGGGATGATTTTTCCAAGCGCTTTGAAAATAATGAACCCATTTCCCTCCACGAGTTTTTATATCCCCTGGCACAGGGTCAGGATTCGGTGCACCTGCAATCTGATGTGGAGCTGGGCGGAACGGATCAAAAATTCAACCTTCTGGTAGGCCGAGAACTACAGAAAGATGCCGGTCAGGAGCCGCAAATAGCGCTTATGATGCCGCTGCTGGTAGGCACGGACGGCACCAAAAAAATGTCGAAATCATACGATAATTATATCGGCATCACCGAATCGGCCAATGACATGTACGGGAAGATTCTTTCTATCCCCGATTCCCTGATTTTTCCCTGGTTCAAGCTTATATCTGACGTGCCGGTAGATAAGCTGCCCGCTTACAAAGAAAAAGCGAAAAATCATCCGCGCGATACAAAGCACGAGCTGGCTAAAATCATTACCACCATGTACCACGGAGAAGAAGCGGCGATCCAGGCCCGAGAGCATTTTGAACAAACGGTGATCGGGAATGCCGCCCCGGACGATGCGCCAACATTTAAATTCGATTCCGGCTCGAAGGTACGTCTGCTTGATATCATTGCCAAAACGGGCTTTACTCAAAGCAATGGACAAACCAAACGCCTCATAAAACAGGGCGGCGTTTCTATTGATGACCGAAAAATTACTGATAAAGGCTATAGTGTGGCATTTGAGGACGATACTGAATTCACGCTAAAAGTAGGGAAACGAAATTTTGCGATTGTAAGGAGCGGAAGCCAGGAGTGAAGAACAGGAAGAGATAAACGAAGATGGCTTGTAATTGGCCTGCCAGTATGAGCTTTCCTTCATGCTTCAATTTTCTATATTAATGTGAATTCGAGATAAAAAGACTAACCTCACATGCTCACCATTTCCACGCTCAATTTAAATGGCATTCGTGCAGCTCACCGGAAGGGTTTTACCGACTGGGTCGGGCAAACTGAACCTGATATCATTTGCCTGCTGGAGCTGAGGGCCCATGAACACCAGATCCCCCCGGCCATTGAAAAGCTTAACTATCACCAATTTTTTCATACCGCCGAAAAGAAAGGCTATTCCGGCGTTGGCATACTTTCCAAAAACGAACCGCTATCCGTTGAGACCGGCATCGGGCTGGACTGGTGCCGCAACGAGGGACGTGTGCTGATGGCCGAATTCGACGATATTCACGTCTGCTCGGTTTATGCCCCCAGCGGTACCACCGGCGATGAACGCCAAGCCCTTAAAATGGAATTTCTTGATTCTTTTTTGCCGTACGCTTCCGCATATCTTAACCAAGACAAACCCGTGGTGTTTTGCGGTGATTTCAATATCTGTCACCGCGCCATTGACATTCACAACCCAAAGCG
>DASQZL010000132.1:0-8231 GCA_035638715.1 Balneolaceae bacterium | reverse complement strand
ACCAATAACTTATCCGATGATGAGTTATCAAATCTACGCTTACATAATATAGGATTCGTATTTCAGGGGATTAATCTCATCGCACCACTGACATCTCTTCAAAATGTGTTATTCCCATTACAGCTAATGCAGTTAAAAGAGAAAGAAGCGGTGCAAAAAGCTGAAACAGCGCTGGATATGGTGGGTATGAGCGATCGGCTTCACTTCGAACCCAAAGAACTCTCCAGGGGGCAACAGCAACGAGTAGCGGTTGCACGCGCATTGGTAACCGATCCTCCCCTGATACTTTGCGACGAGCCCACCGCTTCACTGGATCAGAAGAATATTGATGTTGTTATGGAGGAGTTGAAGTTATTGGCCCTGGAACGTAATAAGGCAATCGTGGTGGTAACGCATGATATCCGGTTGAAGAGTTACGCCGATAAGATCATTGAATTGGAAAATGGATTTATACAAAATTAAGAACTTCATGTACAGGAATAATTCGTGGTTCAGAAGATTATTATTTACGGTTCTTTATTTAGGCCTAACGTTAATATCACTATCGGCTTGCAGTAATAAAAATTCAAAATCGAATTCCGCTAAAAAGGCTTCTTTTTCAAAACAAAACGTAGCGGTTATTTCGGGATTCGGAAGAATCGAACCGAGAGAAGATATGATTCACTTAAGCTCTGAGGTCGATGGCATTGTCATTAAAAAAGTGGCACAGGAAGGAGATACGATTTCAAAAGGAGATACTATCCTGATCCTGAATCATGCGGTTCAAAAATATAAAGTCAGGCAACTCAAAGCCGAGGTTAATACACAAAACCTCACCATCAAATCATTCAAAAATCAAGTGAACGCGGCCCACACGGATGTGCAGCATAAACGAACCTATTTCAATCGTTTGTCAAACGCTCTTAAAGGAAAAGCTGAATCCATACAAAAAGTTGATGACGCCCGATTATCATTTCAACAAGCCAAATATAAATATCAACAGCTGAATGATCAGTATTTAGCTGAAAAAAGCCGGTTAACAGAGCTAAAATCCAGTCTTGAACAGGCTAAAACTGAACTTTCCAAACGTTTTATCACCGCGTTAAACAGTGGAACAATTTTGAATCTGGATATCGCAAAAGGGTCGTATGTCAATGCATTTAATTCGTTTGGAGAGATGGCTCCGGCCGGACCTTTATGCGTTAAGGCGGAGGTGGATGAATTATTCGCTCAAAAATTGAAAAACGGGCAAAAAGCGTACATCACTTTATATGGCCAAAATGATACAGTGGCGACCGGACACATTATTTATGTGGCTCCTTCATTGAGTAAAAAGTCCATTTTCTCGGATGAGCCATCTAATTTTGAAGACCGGCGCGTCCGGAAAATTACCGTCAGTCTAATGCCACGCAAACCGGTTCTCATTGGCGCGCGGGTCAATACATTTATCAACGTCAAATAACGGGATTCCTATGTTGAGAACGGCTTGGCAATTTTTGATGTACGATAAACCCAAAGCGATCGGGGCGATGCTCGGTGTGATTGTGGCTATTTTTTTGATCGGACAGCAAACCGGGATATTCATTTTTCTAACGGATACGATGTCCGGGCTGGTCAAACATTCTCAGGCGAATATCTGGGTCATCAATAAATCGGCCAATGATGTAAACCGTTTAGGGACTATCGATAACCGTATCGGAAACGAATTACATTCATTCAAAGGAGTTGATGAAGTACGTCCGCTTGTCATAACAGCTGCACAGATGAAAACTCAAAATGGTGATACAGCCCCGATTATGTTGATCGGGGCTCAACCCCCGGAATTTCTCGGTGGTCCCTGGAATATGGTCGTCGGAAATGACAAAACGTTATTGCAGGAAGGAACTGTATCCGCAGATCAATTTGATATCAAAAATCTCGGAGGGATAAAAGTTGGCGATGAAGTAGAAATTGGAGGTAAACTTGTTGTGCTTAAAGTCCTCACACGTGGAGCAAGAGGATTCGGATCCAATTACATGTTCACCACAATCGACCGGGCACGATATCTCGGAACCTTTCCGATTAATAAAGTTAGTGCATTTCTGGTCAAAACAAAGCCAAATATCAAGCCGGATTCTGTTATAAAGGAGGTTAATAGCCAACTTACCGGTATTCGGGCATGGACAACAAAAAAATTGGCCCGTTCAACAATTAGCAGCATTTTGTCAACCAGCGGGATCGGAGCATCGATCGGTACACTCATTTTATTTGCCGTTATCTCGGGAATTGTCATAATCGGCTTGACTCTATACTCATCTGCAATCGATCGTCTTCGTGATTATGCAACGATGAAAGCCATTGGAGCTACCAATAAATACATAACACGCTTGATTTTAATCCAGGCAATGATCATCGCAACCATTGGATTCGTTATCGGAAGCGCGTTGATGATAGGATTTCGGGAAGGCATAAAAAACGCCGGCGTGCTTTATCATTATACGACGCTGGAATGGATTGGATTTTTTGCCGTAACAATGTTGATATCCCTTTCGGGCTCCCTTTTTGCTTCCCGAAGAATCCGTAAAGTCGAACCTGCAAGAATTTTCAGAAACTAACAGAATTCCTATGATGAAAAAATTACTCCAAATTCTGTGTATCATGACATTCGTTTCTGTCATATCCAATCCGTTGAAAGCGCAAAATAAAACGGGTACTACGATTTTAACGCTTCAGGAAGCGGTAAAGTACGGATTACAGCATCGTAATTCTCTTACACAGGTGAGGTTAGAAGTAGACTATTCTAAAAAAAAGACACAAGAAACCATTAGCAATTACCTGCCACAAATCAGTGCTTCTACCGATTATCGCAATTATCTAAAATTACCCACCACTATTTTACCCGGAGTCATTGCCGGTCAGGCGCCCGGAACAACCATTAAAGCCGAGTTTGGTCAAAACAACAATATATCAGCCGGAATTAAAGCGCAACAAGTGATTTTGGATCCATCGCTCTTATCCTCAATTCAGGCCACCAAAGTTGATCAGTATATCGCTAAAAATAATGTCGTCGTCGAAAAGAAAAATGCCGTTTTACAAATCAAACGAGCTTTTTATTCTGCACTTGCCGCCCGTGAAAACTGGAAATTATCAGAAAAAAATCTGCACCAATACCAGAAGTTAATGGCCATTAGCCAACAACAATATCAAAACAAACAAATACAACCCTTTGATCTATCGGAGGTTAAAACGCAATTTAAAAATCAGAGGCAACAAGCCATATTGGATAGCCTGACTTACCTGAATGAAATAGATCAATTGAAACTTGAAATCGGGTTTAAGCAAGGCCAGCAAATTTCACTACCGGATTCATCCATCATTGCAATGGGAAGGTTACCTGCTCAGCAAACTGTTTATCCCGGACAAGTTAGTTACCACGTGCCTGAATTTAAAAGCATACAATTACAGAAACAGTTGAATGCGAAGCAAATACAACAGAATAACCGGGGTTATTTCCCCAAAATAAATGCTTATGCTTTTGTCGGTTCTGAATTTTTCAATAATCAATTCACTCCGTTTCAATCAAAAACATGGTATGGGTCGAGTTACATCGGTTTAAATATCACGCTGCCTATATTCAGCGGATTACAGCGAAGTTATAAGAATCAACAGCTTCATATAAAAAGGCAGGAACTTACTGTTAATGCAGAAAATTTTAAGCAGCAGTTTCCACAACGGGTACAAATAGCGAAAAGACAGATCGATCTTGCCGTTCGAAAAGCACGGATCCATAAATCAAAATACGAACTTGCGACCGAAAAATTATCGGTGCAGCGGAAACGTTACAAATTGGGATTGATCAACTTACAGGATGTGCTGAATACAGAGGTGCAACTAAATGATGCTTTAAATTCCTATGTGCAAGCACTTCACGATGTGATCAACGCTCGTTTGGAATATGAAAAACTTGGTGCAAGAGATTAAAAAGGTAGATAAATGCGCATGAAACAGACGTTGCGGGTTTTCCGCAAATTACTCATTCATCTTAAATAAGATATAGAAAATCCAAAAGAGTAGTTTCCTAAATGGCGTCTTAATCTTTGTCAGTTAAATATTTATTCTCTGTAAATATTATTGAAAAGTGGGATCATTGAGAACATCCGGCGAGTTTTCGGGCTGTTTTATAAATTCCATCTGTTCGAAATTGTAACGCTATTTTGTGTCCGTTTTTTTGAATGAGAGTGCAATAAACATATTCTTCATTTTGAGGAGTAAACGTGGAATCGCAGCTGAAACTCATATCTAAATCAATATGAGTAAATGCTTTGTAGGTAAAGGCTTTTTTTGTTGATGATATTCCTTTATTCGGGCGGAAGGGATTTTTGAATTCTATTACCTTAAGGGCACTTGTAGAATTAAAGTAGGCTTTATTGTGAACGCTATCGGTTACGGCCAGCTCCATATGACCTCCACCTTCTCCATTGCGAACCCAATATAATTTTAATCCAACATGCCTGGGTTCGGTGTAAATTGTAGTTGTGATGTTCGACTGGTTGGTTTTTCCGGAAGCAGAAGCATTTATTTTACCAGAAACATTGGTTGATTTGAGACCGGTCCACTTTGCATGGTATTTGTGATTTCGATACCATGTGCCAATTTGCTCTGTGTTGAAAGAATAATTCGTGACTCCACAGCCCGCCAGAAAGATAACAAGTATTATGAGGATTATTTTGTTCATTTACTTTTTGATTTTGTGGTGCTTGAGACCATCGCCGACACCCCGGCTATGCGTTGCCAGCCCAATGGTTAACATTAAACGGATTGTGAATCAAGGTCCTTAAAATTTTTGAATAAAAATAAGCAGTTGTCTTTAATTATAACTTTCAAAATTTCATTAAATTTTATAGAAATATTTGATGATATAGCTATTATCGTGAGTAGAATTTATTTGTTGAAAACGATATTAACAAGACACTCGCGAGTGCATAGCGATTATGCAAATTATTTTTTAAGATGCAGGAATTACGTCTCAGAAACAAATATTTCAACTTGCAGAAATCGTTAAAGTCATTCATATTTTGGAAAATCTAAAATAAACTACCGTTGTAAAAGTACCATGTGTCCGCTGCATCTCAACCTGTCACCTAATACTACTTCTAATAATCGTAACTGATAAAAATAATTATGGAACATTCTGCCTTGGTTACCGGAGCGGCTGGGCGTATTGGAAAAGCTTTTGCTTTGGCTCTTGCTCAAATGGGATATCATATTTTTTTGCATTACAACACCTCGCGTGCCAAAGCGGAGGACACCCGGAAGCTTATTGAGGAAACCGGACAAGGTTGTATGCTGATGCAGGCCAATTTCACAAAAGAAAAAGAAGTGTCCGAACTTATAAAAAATTGCCAAAAAAAAGGGAGTATTGAGGTGCTGGTTAATAACGCTTCCCGGTTTGTTAAGTCGGATATTACTAATGAAGGTGCCACGCTGCTGGATGATTTATTTAGGATCAATTTTAAAGCACCGTATATCCTCACCAAACAATTTGCCCGGCACTGCCAGAAAGGATTGATTATCAACATGCTCGATACCAAGATCAACCAGCATCAGACCGAGCACCTCGATTATGTATTGACCAAAAAAAGCCTGGAAGATTTTACGTATCTGTCAGCCCGACAGCTGGGGCCTGATATCCGGGTAAACGGTATTGCCCCCGGTCTTATACTGGCGCCCGAGGGTGAATCGGAAACGTATTTGCAAAAGAAATCCAAAGATATTCCACTTCAACGATCGGGTACGCTGGAGCAGCTCACAAATACATTACGTTTTTTAATAAATAATGCTTTTGTTACCGGAGAAGTGATTTGTGTAGATGGAGGAGAGCATCTCATGAAGTAATGAAATTAACAGAATACATATTAATTGAGTAAAACATCTAAGAAATGCAGAAAAAATTGACGGAAGTAGAGATAAAGAATATGCGCCTGCGGGCGATTTTGGGTATCAACGACTGGGAGCGTGAGAAGAAGCAGGATATTGTCATCTCCATCCGGTTCATCTATGATGCCGCCGCCGCTATTACGGACGATCAGATAGAGGCAGCGGTCAACTACAAAACAATCACCAAACAGATAATGCGCTTTGTGGAGGAATCTGACTTTCTGCTCATCGAAACGTTGGCGGACAAACTCTTTGAAATGGTTAGCAGCGTCCGCGGCGTTGTAAATACACACATTACGGTTGAAAAACCGCACGCTCTGCGCTTCTGCGATAACTTGATAGTCAGACGATCCGATTACGATGAATAAAGCGGTCATTGCCCTGGGATCCAATATTGCTCCCCGGCAAAATATCAAAGCTGCGCTTGAGAGCATATCCAAAACGTTCTCGCTCATTAAAAAATCCCGGTTTGTATTTACCGAACCAATCGGCTATAAAGATCAACCCGACTTTCTGAATGGAGCGGTGCTGATTGAGACGGCCTTCGGACAAGCCGAAATTGTTGCCAAACTGAAAGCAATTGAGCAAAAGATTGGTCGCAGGCGAGATGGCCGGAAAGACGGCCCCCGCAGGATTGACCTGGATCTTGTGATTTGGAATGGCCGGATTATCGATAATGATGTGTATGAGCGGGATTTTTTAAGGCGATCAATCCGGGAAGTGCTGCCTGATTTTAAGTTTCATCAATAATCATACAGGCGTTAAAAAACAGGTATTTATTAATTGTCTTGCAGCAATCTCGATCGTTGAAAAATTGTTTGCAACTCTTTGTGTTTTTGTCTATTAAACGTGCAGAATCCCAAAAAGATAAAATTTCATGCACCGATTAGCCTTTGAAAAAATAGAGGAGATACTTTTCGACATCCTGAAAAATCATGATTTCTCTGAAAAGCGAGCCCGCCTTATTGCCAAAACACATACACAATCAAGCTGTGACGGGGTCTATTCGCATGGACTCAACCGCTTTCCGCTCTTTATGGATTATGTTGAACGTGGATGGATCGATGTAACGGCTGAGCCGGAAAGAGTGGGCTCCTTTGGGGCCCTTGAGCGATGGGATGGAAAGCTGGCGCCCGGCGTCTCCAATGCCCATCATTGCACGGAGCGTGCAATAGAGCTCGCCCGGGAACATACATTGGGTTGTGTAGCCCTGCGCAATACAAATCACTGGATGCGCGGGGGGACCTACGGGTGGCAGGCAGCCGAGGAAGGGAAAATAGCTTTGTGCTTTACGAACACAAAACCGAATATGCCTCCCTGGGGCGGTCGGGAAAACAGGATTGGGAATAATCCTTTTGTTATAGCTATTCCAAGAAAAAAGGGACATGTAGTATTGGATATGGCCACTTCTCAATTTTCATTCGGTAAAATAAATACGTATAAACTTAAAAATGAGTCACTTCCATTTGCAGGAGGCTGGGATAAGGAAGGAAATTTAACGAAAAATCCGGAAAAAATACTGGCCACCGGCCAGGCCGTACCAGCTGGTTACTGGAAAGGCTCGGCACTTACAATAGTTCTGGACATGTTAGCCGCTCTGCTTTCTGCCGGAAAACCGACTCACGAAATTGATGACAACAAGGAGGTTAGTATTTGTCAGGTCTTTATTTGTATCGATCCCGAAAAATTTTCAAATCGAGACTTAAAAGATCAGTTATTAGACGATATTATCAGTTATGTGCATGACGTACCGGCAAGAAAACAGGGCGACCGGACATTTTATCCCGGTGAGCAAACGCTGGCGACCCGGAACGATCATCTGGAAAATGGCATCCCGGTCAGTGAATCGGTGTGGGAAGCCATCATGGGATTATCATGATTAGAGTGAAACTTAGTTGTTGATTCTGTATGTCATTAGATATAACAGATATTTATATTTGCTTTGGTTGGTTCTCCCGTTCGTTCTGATATGTTATCCAAGAATAAAATAAATTTCCATTGCTTAATGGCAGATCGATATCAGAGAATTTTATCTGCTGTTTCGCCTTCCTGTTCATCCTTTTCTCAATAAACAACGGTTTTACATTTCATTGGTTGGTTGATCTACCTCGGCTTTACTCAAGCACCGGTCTTCTGTAGGGATTTCCATTAACATTTTAACGCTCGATCAACTACATCTTAATTAATGAAGCACCTGCATATTTCATAAAAAATTCATGCTTTTTTTGAAATAAGGGAGTGCCTTTGCTTCCTGTATAATGTTTTTAATCTAAAATAGAATAGATAATGAAAGCTAATATTGGAAAAACAGATAGATTAATTCGTATAGCAGCGGG
>DASQZL010000131.1:0-10780 GCA_035638715.1 Balneolaceae bacterium | reverse complement strand
GCGCAATTTGAGCTGATTGCCTGGCATACCAATTGGTATTTAACCGTACCGTATCAGCAACCGAATTTAAGGACTGAGCTTCTCCTTTCACCGTCAATGAAAGACAAAGGCAGCATAGCAGAAGCAGCCATTTATTTTTTTTAGAAAATAATGGTAATCTATTTTTGATAGTATTTTGGTATAACCGCAATCGGTCGTTTACGATCATAAACCATCAGTAATTAGGTCCCAATCCCCAATCCGGAGCTCCCTTGTCATACCATACACGCTGATCATGCAAAACTTGCGGATTATTACTGCCAGCTGTAAATCCTTCATCTTTGTAGGCCTGAACCGCATTATTGTAATTTATATTGTCTTTCGTCGGAGCAAAAACTTCAAACCTGCGTGGTATGACCAAATCCTGTCCCCCATTATAAAAAGGTGAGCGTGAAAGATATTGACTGTTTTTTTCCGGAATTCCACTTCGTCGGGCCGTCACATAAAGTTGTGTCGGGCTCCTCATGAAATTAATGAATTCCTGGACATAAACTTTTTGCAGTTTATTGGCCTTGGATGATCCATTCATCAGCGTATAGGCAGGCCTTTGAAGTAACTGTTGAAACCCATCCGCCTTCTCCTTGTTATATGTATCTTCAATACTTGCTCCATACTTGGTATCATAGGCCGAAGAATAATAAGGTATCTTATTATTTTTGGCCATCCAATTATAAGTCTCAAGAGATTGCTTTATTCCGGTTTGAAAATATTGTTGTGCCGACTTGGGCAGGTTGGCTCCCATCAACTTGAACTCGGCCAGGTAAAGATTGGTCTCAGCGGCCGAGTATAAACAATCGTGAAAATAAGCGCTGTTATTTTGATGTGTTACCGTTCTGGAAGGAACATCCGGATAAGTTATCGTTTGGCGCGTACCAAACATATGTTGATTATAAAGCGATACCGGCTCATATTGTTTACTTTGTAATTGCCAGTTTGTGGTATGAAAGTATTCTTCAGCTTCCTTTCCTGAACGCGTACTATCAGGAGCCACAGGCGCCCCAAAATATCGGACCCACGGCTCGCCCGGCGCTTTCCAACCGGTGAATACCGTGCTATCCTGCTGCACCTTTTTACCATTATACATTGTCCCGCTCTTGATAGTAGTATCCTTGACCATTCTACGAATATAAGTTGGTATATCCTGGCTTTTCCCTGCGTCAAAAAAACCTTGAACCACCCTACTGTTGAAATCATTTTTCGAAAACATGTCCAATAAACGCGGGTCCTTATTATTTCTCAAAAAGGCAATGATTCTTTTTGCACCCAGAGGAAAAGCCACATAATTTTCCGCGGGACCCGTATTATTCACATTGGGAGCCCAATTAAAATTGGCATCCATAGTCATAATAGGTCCATATTGATCTTTCATCACATTTTGGACGATGCTCATGGCTTTTTGCTTGTCTTGTCCCAACAGTCTCACCGCAATTCTTAGTTTTAATGAATTGATGAATTTGGCCCATTTAGACCAATCACCATTATATACAAAATCTTGATTTTGCGGATTGATCTCACTTACGGTTTGTCCATTATACGTTTGGTTGCTTTCAAGGATAGACAGCGCATTGTTTAATTGTTTCAGCCACGTTGTCAACAATGTCTTTTGTGTATCATATTTTGCCTTTAATTTTGGCGGGTTGGTATATGGTCCCTTCATAGCTTGTGTGTACGGCTCAGATCCAAAAACATCCGTAACCCGGAGTCCATAATAGATTTGAACGGGGTATGTTATAGCCTTCAGTTTTTGATAACTCGCCTGCTTCTTCCCCTTATACTCGTCATTTATATAGTGGCGAATATTGGCAAGTGGAGCCATAAGCTGGTACCACTGACTTATACGATCACCATGTTGTTGATACAGATTCATCTGGCTGCCATTTCCCTGCGAAGTTGAGGATCCTCCCTGACCAGATGCAATTTGAGTCCATGGTAATATATACTCGCTGTTGTCATAAAACCACTGACTGTAGGTGGTTTCCATATCAGTTAATGATTGTGTAAACAGATATGTTAAGTCAGGCTGAGTTATTTTAGATGGATCCTGGTTCATTTTTGCAAACCTGCTTCTCTCGCATGAAGAGAATAATACAGCAAGTAGAATCAATGCAGATATTGATAATCTTTTCATAATATTTTTTTTAAAAACTGAGGTTTACGTTGAAGAATAATGATCTCGTATAAGGCTTTGGAGTTCTTTCAAAATAACTGTAATCCTGCTGATCTCCCCTGAAAGTCTGGGGGTTCATATTATTGGGTGAAGAATTATAGAAATACAGGACATTTTTGGCTTGCACACCCACGCTTATTTTCTGAGCTCCTATCTGTTGCGCTACACTTACAGGCAGCGTATAATTAAGAGCTATGTTTCGTAATTGCACATAGCTGAGTTTATAAAACCAGTTACTATTGATGGTTCCATTTCCCCATGAATTATTGAAATAAGTAACAGAGGAAGCATGAGATGGTTCCACATAGCCTTTTTTATATGCCTGTTTAAACGTCATCCCACCGACATCCACTTTTTTGCCATCGGGAGTCGTTACGGTTGTGCCTTTGGCAAATACGCCCTTGGGGATGACCCCATCATGGTACGTCCGCCCTTTTGTACTTGGATACTGGCTGGTCCAGGTTATCCCTCCATGGGCTTTGTCTCTTCCTTTTAAAGAAGTCTTTAAGAACCCCCAGGCAGTGCCATATCGGTTGGTAAAAGAGGCCACATCTCCACCGAAACGAGCATGAATCAAAAAGGAGAGGGAGAGATTTTTATAATGTAATGTATTGGTAATACTGCCGAGGAAATTAGGTTGAATGGAACCCACTTTTTGAATTTTGCCACTTCGTTTATAGTAAGCACTTCTGGTTGTCGTACTATACACAAGTACTTTTTTGCCATTGTTGGGATCACTAACCGGATTTCCATTCGCGTCTGTTGCCTGGTATCTCGCCGGAAGTATGTCTGACAACAACGTACCATAAGATCCGCCTATGTAAGCAGCACTGCCGATTCGATAATTGCCGTAATTCGGATAACCCGCCAATAGCTTATATTGCCCCACACCCGAATGCAGCGAAATAATTTTATTACGATTTCGCGTATAATTAAATTTAAAATTCCAACTGAAATTATGGGTTACAACCGGGGTGAGTTTTAAAGAAGCTTCAATCCCCTGATTCTGAATATTCCCCGCATTGATCTTTTGAGAAGTAATTCCACTGACTTGCGGAGCCGGTATATTAAGAATCTGATTGAAGGTATTGTCTTTATAATAGGTGAAATCCAAGCCTACGCGATTATTAAAAAATTTCAGATTGGTCCCGAATTCCCAGGATCGCTTCTGCTCGGGTTTAAGATTTGGACTAATTAAGGTACGATTTATCGTATTTGAATATATATAACCCGAACTTGTTTGGATGTTATTAAGACCATATCCCTGATTGATCGAATAAGGGCTGGTATCGTTCCCTACCCGGGCCCAGGATGCTCTTAGTTTTCCAAAAGAGAACCAGCTTGGCAGATTTAGTGTTTGATTGAAAATCCACGACAAACTGACGGACGGATAAAAGTAGGAATAGTTCCCGGAACCATCTGCATAAACCAGCGCTGATGACCAGTCGTTTCTTCCGGTTAAATCCAAATACAATTGATCATTCCATGATAAATTTACCAGGGCAAATAAAGAATTTATTTGTTTTTCATTACTAACAGAGCCATAGCTATTTAGCTTTTGTTTGCTGTTAGATAAAAAATACCGGCCGGGAACGACAAGTCCTCCCTGGGTATTTGCCCCATTGTCGCTTGTTTGTGTATGATAAATTTGACCGCCAAGCGTAGCATCTATGCCATAATTTTTGAAGTTATGCTTGATATGAGCCTTAAACTTGCCGGTAAATTCTTCCTGGGAATGATGCTCAAGTTTATAATAGCCGCCTGTTTCGTTGCTGTTACCGCTATTTCTGTAACCACTTCCCAAATTTTTAACCGAAAATCTATAATTGTACAGGTTCATGTTTCCATTCAAAGTCAAGCTTAACCATTTTGTTGGCTTGGCGGTAATACTGGCTATCGGCCGCCAGGTATTTTCTACACGGTGCTGGTTATGTTCATAAATATTAAACCACAAGCTATTACCCGGTACATTGCCATATTTATCACCGAATTGCGTACTCGGCACTCCACCGTGGGTGGCTTTAAAAACCGAAGGCCTGTCATATTTTTTTGTGTTGTACGCTCTTGAAAAAGTGTAGGCGGTAAAAGCTTGTCCTATATTGGTCGGAGGATTTTGAGGGATGGAGCGCATATAACTGATCGAACCATGTACGGTCAAATAATCAGTTACATCATAAGTTGATTTAAACATCCCGGAATAATCGTTTAGCCTTTCTTTCGGATAAACGCCATTATTCGTTTTTGTACCGAAATTAAAATAATAAGAACCATTACTTGACCCACCGGTAATAGTCACGTTCGTGTTGTTATACAAACCATTTCGATAGGCATTTTTCCAATTATTGGGATGGGCCCGATAAGGGACCATTGTATGATCATAGCCTTCTATTTTATTTAGAGAGCTGAATTTTGGTCCATATTGCATTCCGTAAGCAGCTCCGAACCACCCGATAAGAGAGGGTACTTGCTTTCCATTTCGCGTATTATAATGAAATTGATTGGTGTCAAAGCGGTAGTAATTGCCATTGGAATCCTTTTTGCCATACCCCACGTAGCCAGCAAGGGGGCCCGGGCCGTATTCATTCTGCAAGTCGGGAGTAGCATAAACATAATTTTCGCCAACTGTTTCATTTACACTAATTCCCAATCCCTGGTTTTTTAATCCATGTTTGGTTGTTATGACAACGGCACCGTTGATAGCCTGTGAACCATATAGCGCTGTTGCCGCAGATCCTTTTAGGATGCTAATAGACTGAATGTTATTTGGGTTTATATTTCGTATCTGATTGCCATAGTCGTTGGGACCGGCCGACCATTCACTTGCGCCTGAAGTTTTGTTTTGAAGTATTACCCCATCCACTACAAAGATCGGCATGTTATTCCCATTTAATGTGGATTCACCACGAATGGTGATGCCCGTTCCGCCAAATACACCTCCGTCGGAGTTCTGTATATCCAAACCTGCTGCCTTTCCCTGAAGGGCAGAAATGGGATTAATGGCATGGGCCGATTCCAATTGCTGCCCACTAACCTTTGATACGGAATATCCCAAATCCCTTGATTTGCGCTTAATGCCTAATGCCGTAACGACAACCTGCTGTCCTTTTAATGTCGAGGAAGACAGTTGTACATTAATCGTCGAACGGCCACGAATGGGAATAGTCTGACTTTTATAACCTATATAAGAGAAAATAAGTGTATCTCTTGAGGAGGTCACGCTTAACGAATAGTGCCCTTTTGAATTCGTCGTTGTCCCGTTTGTTGTCCCTTTAACTTTAATATTGACCCCCGGAAGAGTATTCCCACTTCCTGCATCAGTAACCCTCCCGGAAACCTGGAAATTCTGGGCTTTCAGTTTTGGAATATAACCTATCAGAAAAAACAATATTAAAAAAAATAAACTGATACTATGTGAATCTTTCACTTTTGTATTCATAGCCGATACGCTTATGAGTTATAACTGATAATTTTAAAACATCCTTATTTATGAATGCGAGGAGAGAGAATTACAGAGGTGTAACCGATGACACATAAATTGCATATAGATATGTAAATATTGCGTTGCACCTATTTAAAAATAAATGTTAACATATCAACGTAACTTTTTGACTCCCACCAATTCACCAGGAAAATTAATAAATAAAAGATTTAATCACAAAGTATTATTTATAATGTGTACGCACACACTCCGAATGTGTACGCACACATTTTAATAATAGATATTTATTCAAAAATTTAATAATTTAATTTTTCATCGATTTAACTTTAATAAAAAAGTATTTTTAAAGCAGGGTTGCATGGCAGCTTTAAAACAGTTCACCGACCATGGCAAAAGACAATAGAAAAATTCGCATAAAAGATATCGCAGAAATGGCTGGCGTATCAGTAGGCACGGTGGATCGTGTTATCCACAATCGTGGAAAAGTTTCTGCCGAAGTTGAGAAAGAAATCCGCCGCCTTCTAAAGGAAACCGGCTATACGCCCAATCCCATTGCCCAAAGCCTGGGCTCTAAAAAGGATTTCACCGTCGCCGTAATCATTCCACGTCCCGAGCAGGATGAATACTGGAAGTTAGCCAATGCGGGTATAAATGAAGCCCAGAAGAAATGGAAATCCTATGACTTCCATATAAACTTGAAAAAATTTGATCTCTACAATGCCGATTCTTTTGTAGAAGTATCTGAAAGGGTTTTGGATTCAAAGCCGGATGCCGTACTTACTGCGCCCATTTTTTATGACGAATCCGTCATATTTTTTCAAAAGCTTCGAGATGCGAATATTCCTTATGTTCTATTTAATACACAAATGGAGAAGGACGATCCACTCTGTTTTATTGGCCAAAATCTATATCAAAGTGGTAGATTGGCTGCTGAAATGATGGATCTCACACTACAGGGACCGGCGCAAATAGCCGTTATGCATATCCACGAAAATATTGACAACTCTATTCATCTTAAAAATAAAGAACGGGGATTCAGGGACTACTGCAAGGAAAACCGATCGGATTTTAAAATTCATACCTTCTCATTTTTCAACAACAAAGAGTGTTTTGATTCAAAGGCAAATAAGTATATTAAGAATAATCATTTAAATGGAATTTTTGTTACTACTTCATCCGGAGTTTCTGTGACGGCAGAAGCCCTGGTTCGTCATGATGAAAAATCAATTGCTCTTATTGGGTATGATCTGTTAAAGCCTAATATTGATTATTTGAAAAATCGGGTCATTAATTTTCTCATCAATCAAGACCCCCGACGACAGGCTTTCCAAGGGCTGCGTCACCTGGCTGATCACCTTTTATTTAATATATCTCCCCCGGACTGCGACCTTTTGCCATTGGAAATTATCACCCGCGAGAATTATGATTCCTTTTTAAAGCAATCAAGTTATTAGCACAAACCGGTTTATTTCCAGGACATTTTATTCCTCCTCATTTTGATGTATACTAACTATGGAAAAATGAGGAACGTTTTCCTTTGAATATGAAGCATAATGAACTCTTAACACTATGGTGTCACGAAAAGATTTTTTAAAAGCAAGCAGCCTGGCTGCGTTGGGAATAGCAACAAATGGTTTTGCCCCGGGCAAACAGGGCTTGCAGCCGACCTATAAAAGCAAACGCCCGGCACCGGCTGACCGGAATTTTACCAGCAAGCTGGTAAACCAAACCATCGAAAAAGTCAAGAAAAAGATCGGCGATCCCAAGCTGGCCTGGATGTTTGAAAATTGCTTTCCCAACACGCTGGATACAACTGTACAATTTCAGATGAAAAAGGGTAAGCCCGATACCTTTATCATTACGGGTGATATTGATGCCATGTGGCTGCGCGACTCTTCGGCGCAGGTCTGGCCTTATTTGCCGCTGGCTTCCAACGATTCGCACCTGCAGCAGATGCTGGCCGGTCTTATCAACCGGCAAACCAAATGCATTTTGATCGACCCCTATGCGAACGCATTTAATAAAAAGCCGACCGGCAGCCCGTTCGACAGCGATCTGACGAATATGAACCCGTGGCTGCACGAGCGCAAGTGGGAAATTGACTCGCTTTGCTATCCTATTCGTCTTGCACATCGCTACTGGAAGCAGACCGGCAACACCGATCCTTTTGATGATGACTGGGAAAAAGCCATGAAATCAATCATCCGGACATTCCGCCAGCAACAGCGAAAGCACGGCCGGGGACCCTACCATTTTCAACGGAAAACGGCAAACCCCACCGATTCGGTTCCGCTGGGGGGCTATGGGCGCCCGGTTCAACCCGTCGGACTCATCTGCTCCATGTTCCGTCCCTCGGATGATGCCACAATTTATCCATTTCTGGTGCCATCTAACTTTTTCGCGGTAAAATCACTGCGGCGCATGGCTGAAATGATGCGATCGGTACGCAATAATCACCGAACTGCCCGGGAGGCGGAAGATCTGGCTGGTGAAGTGGAAAAGGCGCTCAAAAAATACGCAGTCGTTGATCATCAAACTTTTGGCAGGGTTTACGCCTACGAAGTCGATGGCATGGGTAACCACACTTTTATGGATGATGCCAATGTGCCCAATTTGTTATCGCTTCCCTACCTGCAAACCGTGGATCGCGACGATCCCGTTTACCGGCACACCCGTAAAATGGTGCTGAGCCAGCATGATCCGTATTTCTTTGAAGGGAGCGCGGCCCGGGGCATTGGCAGTATCCATACCGGTCTGAATAAAATATGGCCCATTGCCATCACCATGCGGGCATTAACCAGCACAGACGATCGGGAAATAAAAAATGCGGTTCAGATGTTAAAAACCACCGATGCAGGGACCGGATTTATGCATGAATCATTCAATAAAGACAACCCCCAACAATTTACCCGAAAATGGTTCGCCTGGGCAAACTCGCTTTTCGGCGAGCTAATTTGGGAATTGGCAAAAAAGAAACCTTCGCTGCTTTCATAAAACAGTGGGCTTATAAAACTTTTAAATTAATTTTGAATACCTATTAATATTAATAAAGGCAGATATGCTAAAATCATATCGGCATCTCTTACGAATCCCCGATTTAAGATCCCAAACCTTTCAAAGCCCTGCTAAATTAGTATTCATATTCGCAATTTCTTTCCTAAGCCTATTTGGGATGACGGGCTGCCACAGCGGGCAACAAAAGCTGGATGCTAAACTGCCCGGCTGGGCATTGGGACCATTCAAACGGCCGGCCCATGTCAATCCGTTGATCAAACCTGCAAGCGATCTATTCTGGGGCCCCATCAAGAAGGATAGCATCGCCTGGGAGAGCGCCAATACTTTTAATCCTGCAGCCACCATTAAAAACAGTAGTATTTATATTCTTTACCGGGCCGAAGATCAGCCGGGCAACGGCATAGGGCATCATACTTCCCGAATCGGGCTGGCCCGAAGCGACAATGGCATTTCTATCACTAAACGTTTTTCTAAACCTGTACTGTTTCCCCGTAATGACGCTCAAAAATCAAACGAATGGCCGGGCGGGACCGAAGATCCACGGGTAGCACGAACAAAAAATGGGACCTATGTCATGTTCTACACGCAGTGGAACGGAAAAGTGCCCCGACTGGCAGTGGCGACCTCAAAAGATTTAAAACACTGGTCCAAGCATGGGCCGGCCTTTGCCAAAGCCTATGGGGGAAGGTTTACTAATCGCGGCACAAAGTCAGCTTCGATTGTTACAAAATTGAAGCACGGGACAAAGGTGATCGCAAAAATAAATGGCCATTATTTCATGTACTGGGGCGTGCAGCATGTGTATGGAGCCACCTCAACCAATCTGACAGACTGGAAGCC
This sequence comes from Balneolaceae bacterium, assembly GCA_035638715.1. GTDB lineage: Bacteria > Bacteroidota > Rhodothermia > Balneolales > Balneolaceae > SMO-BIN1. Next base: position 1,280 of record DASQZL010000131.1, on the reverse strand, counting down.
GATTTTGAATAAACAGGGTCGTCTGAAGCCGCTGGCCTCACCCCGTAAAGGAAAATTCGACAGTGCCCTGGATGAATGCGGCCCACCGGCACTGCTCACAAAAAAAGGTATATTACTAATTTATAACGGGAAAAATAAACGTGGAAGAGGCCACGATCCCAATTACAGGGCCGGGACTTACGCGGCCGGACAAATGCTTTTTAGTAAAAAGCATCCGACTAAATTACTAAAAAGACTGAATAAACCTTTTTTGGTGCCAACCGAACCGTATGAAAGAAGCGGGCAGTATCCCGAAGGGACGGTATTCACCGAGGGCCTGGTTTTCTTTCACGGTAAATGGTTTCTGTACTACGGCTGCGCCGACTCCCGAGTGGCCGTTGCCGTTTACAATCCAAAAAAATAATTTGGTGTAGTAATTAATATTATCATGGGAGATACTTCAATTCGCAATAATAATTTCACAAAATTTGAACACTGAAATTAAAGATTAGTAGATTCTCATCACTTTTAGATGAAAACATTTTCTTTTTTTGGGCAAATTATTTTATCATTACACAGAATACCAATAAAGTCGGGAATGCAGATTTTACATATACTTTAAATAGTGCATCCTCTACCTGTCGAATTTTAATTTTTTACTACTAATAGGTTAGTTAATCATGAGGAATTTAAAAATCACTCCATTCGCTATATTAATCATTCTATTAGCGGCAGGTTGTGCCCATCACCCCAGGAAGCACAAAAATATACAACTTAAAAAATTTCAGCTCCAGAGCTCAAGCGTGGTTCATGAAAATGGCGAGCAGCTTTCATCTGGTGCTTACAATGGTAAAGCTTATTGGTTTCCGGTGAAGGTCCCAACCACGGTGCTCGCTGGATTGGTAGCAAACAACGTATATCCGAGTCCTTATTTTGGGATGAACAACATGCGCATCCCCGATGCCTCAGATTCATTGGATAAAGCCTATAATCTCTACCAATACAGTTACCTGCCCAATCAAAAAAATCCCTGGAAAAAGCCGTATTGGTATAGAACGAAATTCACCTTGCCTGCCAGTTACTCCGGCAATCACATCTGGCTCCATTTCAAAGGCATCAATTACCGGGCGGCCGTCTGGCTCAATGGACATCAAATTGCCGATTCAACCGATATGGTGGGCATGTTTCGGCAATACAGGTTTGATGTAACCAATTACATTCACCACGATCAAAAAAATTACCTGGCCGTAAAAATTTATCCACTCGATTACCCGGGTCATCCCTCACACCCGCAACTCAAA
>DASQZL010000130.1:0-4441 GCA_035638715.1 Balneolaceae bacterium | reverse complement strand
GAGATTGTCAACTCTATCTTAATGGAAGAAGGCATGCAGCCGGTTCAAAAGCCGGAAAATGCAGATATTATCTTCATAAATACCTGTTCTATCCGGGAAAATGCTGAAACCCGCGTATGGAATCGCCTCAAGGAATTTAAGGCGCTGAAACAAAAAAAAGACGGTTCCATGAAGGTCGGCGTGCTCGGCTGTATGGCTGAGCGCATCCGGGAAAGCATCATGGAAAAGGAAGAATTGGTCGATTTGGTTGTCGGACCTGATGCTTACCGCGATCTTCCCAAACTATTGACGGAAGTAGATGACGGGCGAAAAGCGGCCAATGTTATTCTCTCGCAGGAAGAGACCTACGCTGATATCAAGCCGGTGCGCAGGAATGATAACGGCGTTAATGCCTTCGTCACTATCATGCGTGGATGCGATAATATGTGTGCTTTTTGCGTAGTGCCTTTTACGAGGGGCCGTGAACGCAGCCGACCCATGCAAAGCATTCTCGATGAGTTGAAACGCCTCCGCGAGCAGGGTTATAAAGAAGTCACCCTGCTGGGACAAAATGTCAACTCATACCTCGATGGCGATAACGATTTCACTACGCTGATGGATGAAGCCAGCCGGGTTGATCCGGAATTGCGCATCCGGTTTTCTTCTCCTCACCCCAAAGATTTTCCCGGTGAATTACTGCATTTAATTGCAGAGCGGCCTAATCTGTGTAATTCTATCCATATACCGGCCCAGTCGGGCAATAATGATGTACTGGAACGCATGAGACGACCCTACACACGCGAGCAATATCTTGAACTGGTGCAGCAGATGCGGGAAATCATCCCGGGCGTAACGCTTTCGACCGACATTATCACCGGCTTTTGTGGTGAAACCGAAGAGGAACATGAGGATACGCTTTCACTCATGGCTCGTGTCCGTTACGATCTGGCTTATATGTTTGCTTATTCTGAACGGGGCCGAACGCTGGCGCAGCGCAAATATGAAGACGATGTCCCGGAAAAAACAAAAAAAAGACGTCTTTCCGAAATCATCGAACAGCAAATGGATATTCAGGAGGAACTGAACAAACAGGAAATCGGTCGTCACCATCTCGTTCTTGCAGAAGGAACCAGTAAACGATCGGACCAACAATTATGCGGTCGTACTGATACAAATAAAATGGTGGTATTCGATCGTCATGATCTACAGAAAGGTGATTATGTGGAAGTAAAAATTACTGACAGCACATCCGCTACCTTGATGGGTGAAGTAATCAATAAAAGTAGTATTACAGAATTTGAGAGGGAGAAAGATGCAGCCGTTACGGTATAAAAAGTACTTGCGGGGACCAATTTTAGCCATACTGAACGGTATCATCAATAAAAATATTAATTAAATGAAGTGTTAATGTATTTTATCTATCATGGCTACGACTTTTGATGATATCTTAAGCGAACTGCCCGATATTAAAAAAAATGCCAGAAATATGAAGGAAACAATTCTGGCTAATTTGGTGATGCTCGGGGAAACACCGGCCCCCACTTATGGGGAAGAAAAACGAATTGAGGTTTTGATGGACCGCTTTAAGCATCCTGATGTTAAGCGGGTTTCTATAGATCAGGTTGGCAATGGCGTCGGTATCATTGAAGGGGTTGAAACTGATAAAAACATTTTAGTTGTCGCTCACGCGGATACGGTATTTGATAAAAACGTTGACCACACCATTCAGGTTCAACCCCAAAGCACGGTTGGTCCCGGCGTTGCAGATAACAGTCTGGGCCTGGCCATAGTTGCCGCCCTTCCTACCCTTCTCGAAGAAATGGATATTTCTTTCCGGCACAATTTGGTTCTGGCGGGAGCGACCCGCAGCCTCGGTCGCGGTGATCTGGAGGGTTTGCGTTTTTTTCTCTCAAATTTTGATGATCCCATAACCGCAGGCGTTGTGCTTGAAGGGGTTGAATTGGGGCGCCTGAGTCATACCTCAATTGGCATGCAGCGGGGCGTAATCACCTGTCGCATCCCCGAGCAGTATGACTGGTCTCGCTTCGGTGAAGCCAGCGCCATTCTCACGGTAAATGAGATTATTAACAAAATTAATGAAATACGTATTCCCCAGCGTCCGCGAACGAGTATTATTTTAGGGTCGATGGAAGGCGGCAGTTCCTTTACGACAGCCAGAAAAGCAACCCTCCGGTTCGAGATTCGCTCCGAATCATCTGAAATGGTTCAGGAGATCGGGCAGATTATTAATAATATTGTGAACGAAATTTCAACGCGCAGCGGCGATAAACTGGAACTCGACATTTTTGCCGAGCGTAAACCCGGTGGCATCTCCTTTTCTCATCCCCTGGTACAAAGAACGATGCAAATCATGGATAAGCTGGACATTAAATCGCGTCCCGGCCCCAGTACATCCGAGCTCTCTGCTTTTATCGACTGGGAGCTTCCCGCTATCACGCTGGGGATGACCCACGGCAGTAATGTTCGTGAAAAAAATGAACGCATTGAAATCGATCCTATATACAAAGGCATTGCACAAACAATTGGTACTCTGAAAGCTATAGACGGAGGTTATTGTGAAGAAGATTGATCAATGGATAGAAAATAATACCTATCATCATTCGCAGTTCCTGGATCTTGACAAGCTGGTGGAGGCCAAGGAACGGCAGGATCTGCATATTTCTCTTTGTCTGCCCACCCTGAATGAAGAGGAAACCATCGGTAAAGAAGTTATCGTATTCAAGTCGGAACTGGTCGATCGGTACCCTCTGCTTGATGAAATCGCTGTTATTGATTCGGGCTCAGACGATAACACCCTGGAGACTGCTAAAAATTTCGGAGCCGATACCTATCTCGCTGATAATATCCTGCCAGATCTTGAACCCAAAAAAGGAAAAGGCGAAAACCTGTGGAAAGCCATATACCAGCTCGAAGGTGATATCATCGTGTATGTGGATGCAGATATCAGCAATATACATCCCCGGTTTGTTTACGGTCTGGTCGCTCCGCTTATTTATAACAAAGAGGTTGAATATGTAAAAGCATTTTACGATCGCCCGTTGGATATTTCGGGCGAAAAGCGTCCTTCCGGCGGTGGCCGGGTCACGGAAATTTTGATCCGCCCGTTGTTTTCTCTCTTTTTTCCTGAGTTGACCGGTATTATTCAGCCGCTTTCCGGCGAATACGCCGTGCGCCGCGAAGTGCTCGAACAAATTCATTTTCCTGTTGGCTACGGGGTTGAAACCTCACATCTCATCGATGTTTATACTAAATTCGGACTTGACGCCTTCGCACAAACCGACCTCGATCAACGCGTTCATGAGAATAAACCGACACGGGAACTGGGGAAAATGGCATTCGGAATTTTGCAAACATTCCTCGAAAGAATCAAGACCCTCGGTTTTATCAAGGAGATGAGCGACTATGAAAACATTTTGCGGCAAACGCAGGCAATCGAGAATCATTATGAGCAAAATAAAATGGAAATTATCGAGGAAGAACGCCCGCCCATGATCGAAATTGAAGCCTATCGAGAAAAATTCGACCGCAAGAAATCCTGACACATGGATAAAAGCCAACTTCTTGAACGTATCAGGGATCTTACCTCACCGATATATCCTAAACATTTCAAGCATCAGATCGACTTAAAATCGCTGTCGGATATTCGCTGCGTTGCTCTCGATTTCTACGGAACAATGTTTATCTCAGGAGTCGGTGATATCGGAGTTGACGAGGAACAAAGTACGGCCAACAAGCGGTATTTTATCGATGCCATGCAAGAGACCGGATTCCCGATCTCCTCAAATGGTACACTGGCCAAAACCGGCATTCAACAATTTCGTCAAATTATACAACACCATATTGATCAAAAAAAAGCGGATGGAAATACTGATTATCCGGAACCGAATATTATTACGGTTTGGAAAGAAGTATTAGCTTCTCTTGTTGAACTGAATTTTATTGAAGGTCCCATTACCGAAGAGCAGGCAATTCAACTGGCCGTTGAATTTGAATTCAGGTCGAATACGATTTGGCCGGTACCTGAACTCGATGTCATCCTGAACGACATATTGAAGAAAAATTGTGCCTTAGGTATTATTTCCAATTCCCAATTTTACACTCCTCTCGCTTTTGAGGCTCTAATAGGACAATCAACAGACGACTTTGGCTTCAGGCCGGAACTTCAAAAATGGTCGTATGTTAATGGTGTGAAGAAGCCGTCCCTTCAATTTTACAAAACCTTTACCAGTGAATTACCAGCGCTGAATTTGGCACCGGAAAATGTACTTTATGTAGGCAACGATCTTTTTAAGGATATTATTCCAGCCAAACAACTTAATATGAAAACGGCCTTGTATGTCGGCGATCGCCGCTCCGTCCGGCATAAAAATGAAGATTTAACTCATCCCGAAAATCAACCGGATATCATGGTCGACGATCTTCATCAGCTTGCTGAATGTAT
>DASQZL010000129.1:0-12400 GCA_035638715.1 Balneolaceae bacterium | reverse complement strand
ACACATGGTGTTTTAAGGCTGGCTCTGCAAATCGATGGAGAAACGATTGAAAAGGCAAAACTTGATATCGGTTATTTGCACCGGGGGGTTGAAAAAGTAGCGGAAAATAAGACCTTTCAGGAATTCATGCCTTATACCGATCGCATGGATTACCTTTCGCCATACAGTAATAATGTTGCATTTTGCCGGGCGGTTGAAAAAATTGCCAATGTTGAAGTCCCCGAACGAGCAAATTATATACGCATGATCGGCTGCGAGCTGGCCCGTATCTCCTCTCACCTGCTTTGGCTGGGAACAATGGTTCAGGATGCCGGTGCCGTGTCATACTTCTTGTGGACATTCAGGGAGCGTGAAAAACTATATGATATTTTTGACCAGATTGGAGGTCACCGATTTACCATTTCTCATGCACGCATTGGTGGTGTGGCCAATGATCTTACCGACTCGGCCATGGCCATGATAAAAGAATTTGTCAATACTTTTCCCGATGAACTGGATGCATGGCATAAAACGCTTGACCGTAATCGTATTTTCTTTGATAGAAATGAAGGTGTCGGCGTATTGAAAACGGAAAATGCGCTTGAAAAGGGAGCAACCGGTCCTACGCTGCGTGGATCGGGTTATGCGTATGACGTCCGAAAATTCAAGCCTTATTCCAAATATGATGAAGTAGAGTTTCAAGTTCCTACGCGTCTGGAGGGCGATAACCTGGCCCGCTATTATGTACGCATGGAAGAAATGCAGGAAAGTATTCGAATTATTCGTCAATGTCTGGATAAATTGCCAAAGGGTCCGGTTCGCACGGATAACGCCAAGCAGGCTTACCCCTCAAAGGATGAGGTTTATTATTCCATGGAGGGCATGATACATGACTTTATGATGACGGATACGGGCATTTGTCCGCCGGAAGGCAGTGAGTCGTTTCACTCTATTGAAGCTCCGAAAGGCGAACTCGGATTTTTCATCCAGAGCGACGGCACCGGGCATCCCTGGCGGCTGGCAATAAAATCGCCGTCATTTGCTAATTTACAAGTGCTTGAAAAAATCTTAGACGGTGAAATGATTGCCGATTCCGTCCTCATTATTGGTGGAGTTGATCCGGTAATGGGTGATTCGGATAAGTGAAAAATTGTTGAATAATTGAATTACCGAATGATTCATTGAATCATCAATCAATTGTTGGGTAATTCAACAAATCATATATTAATTATATGGCTGAACAGGAATATACTTTTACAGACGAGGATCTGGAAAAAATTGAAGAAATCAAGAGCCAGTTTCCGAACGACAAAGCAGCGACGCTTCGTGCGCTGTGGGTTGCTCAACGCAAATTCGGGCACGTAAAACCGGAAGTGCAAAAACTTGTTGCTGATACGCTTGATCTGCCCCGCGCCCACGTACATGGTGTCGCCAGTTTTTATACGCAATACTACAAAGAAGAAATGGGCAAATTTGTGCTCGATGTTTGCACATGCCTCAGTTGCCAGGTTTGCGGGGCGTATGATATTTTGGAATATATTGAAGAAAAATTGGACATCAAGGCCGGTGAGACAACGGAAGACGGCATGTTCAGTATCCAGGAAGTTGAATGCCTTGGCGCCTGTGGCTATGCCCCTATGCTTCAAGTAAGTAATGATGTTTATGCGAATAATCTGACCAAAGAAAAAGTGGATGAGCTGATTGAGAATCTGCGCGATGGGAAAATGCCTGAATTTGAATCCATGGTGATGCGACAAAACAAAAAACGCCAGGAAAATCTTTGATTGGATATCTCAATCGCTAAATATTTATAAAACTTTTGTCCATCGGTTAGAAAGTAAATCTTACGGATCAGTGACTCAAAACCTATTTAAACTATAATTTGACAACCGTGTAATAATGATTGAAGACTGGAAATCATACGAACCACTTATTATTCCTGACATTCCTGATCTTCATAAAATTGATGTTTATGAAGATCATGGCGGTTATGATGCTTTTAAAAAAATATTGAACAACCGGGATGAGTGGTCGCGCGAAGATGTCATCAATGAAGTCAAAGCTGCAAATATAAAGGGCCGCGGCGGTGCTGGTTTTAACGCCGGACTGAAATGGAGTTTTATGCCCGATCCCGATGAACGCCCGCGCTATCTCGCCTGCAACGGCGACGAATCTGAGCCGGGAACGTTCAAAGACCGGAATATTTTTGAGTTCAACCCCCATATTTTTATTGAAGGTGCGCTCATCGCGGCCTATGCCATGGACATCGATACCATTTACGTTTACATCCGCGGGGAGTACATCAACTGGGTCAATATTCTTGAGGATGCAGTTCAGGAAGCTTATGACCATGGTTACCTTGGAACCGATATTCTGGGCAGCGGCTTTGATGTGGAACTGGAAACGACCTATGGGGCCGGAGCCTATATCTGTGGCGAGGAAACCGGTATGCTGGAATCGCTGGAAGGCAAGCGCGGCTACCCGCGCATCAAACCGCCGTTTCCGGCCCAGAAGGGTCTCTGGGGCAATCCCACGACCATCAATAATATTGAAACACTGGCCAATGCCACGCTGGTTATGCGCCATGGTGCCGACTGGTACCAATCAATCGGCGTTGAAGGTCATAACGGTCCCGTATTGTACGGTATATCGGGTGATGTTAACAAACCGGGCGTCTATGAATATCCGGCCGGGATGTCAATCATGACCCTAATCAATGAGGTCGCCGGGGGCGTACGCAATGGCAAAGAATTGAAAGCTTTGATTCCCGGCGGTGCCTCAACTCCCATTTTGCGGGCCGATCAGCTTGATGGCGTGAGTATGGATTCGAATTCACTGAATGATGCCGGTTCAATGATGGGAACAGCCGGAATGGTGGTTATGGACGAAGACACTGATATGGTGGAATTGTTATGGCGCATCGCCCATTTTTTCCATCATGAATCGTGTGGGCAATGCACCCCCTGCCGTGAAGGTACCGGCTGGGCAGAAAAAGTATTGCTGAAGATCAAAAACGGTAACGGAGAGATCAAAGATCTTGACTTGCTGCTTGATTTAACTACCCAAATGGAAGGCCGGACGATTTGTGCCCTGGCGGATGCTGCGGCCTGGCCGATAAGACATACCATCAACCGGTTTAGAGATGAATTTGAAGCACGATGTAAAAAATCGGTTCACGCTGTCGCATAGCATAACGACCAAATAACATTTAACAAATTACAAAATTAAGAAACGCATTATTTGAAGCGTACTTGTAATTTGACATTTGTAAATTGAAATATATCCAAAGATGCCTGAAGTATATATAGACAACGAGCGATACGAATTTGAGGAAGGTCAAATGGCCCTTCAATTTATGCTGGATCAAGGGATTGAAGTGCCTTTTTTCTGTTATCATCCGGAAATGTCTATACCGGCCAACTGCCGGATGTGTATGGTGAGGGCCGGATCATTCATTAAGGATGATGACGGTAATTATGAGCTGGATGAAAATGATGAACGTAAGATCCGATGGTTTCCCACCCCTCAGACTTCCTGTTCAATGCAATTGTCAGACGGTATGGTCATTGAGACGCAAAATGTGTCTGAGGAAGCCGAACGGGCCCAAAAGGACACTCTTGAATTTATCCTGATCAACCACCCGCTCGACTGTCCTATTTGCGATCAGGCCGGTGAATGCCCGCTACAAATTCAAACGTATAAATACGGGCCGGAAGGCAGTCGTTTTGAAGTCCAGAAAGTGCACAAGCCCAAACGCGTCCAGCTTGGACCGCGTGTCACGCTCGATGCGGAACGCTGCATCAACTGCACCCGCTGCATCCGTTTTGCTGATGAAATCAGTGAAACGCACCAGTTGACCATCGTATCACGCGGTGACAAAAATTATCCCGCCACAGCACCCGGCGAAGAATTTGACGACCCTTATTCGATGAATACCATCGATATCTGTCCGGTTGGTGCTCTCACCTCAACCGATTTTCGTTTTAAAGCGCGCGTCTGGGAGATGAATCAAACCCCAAGTATTGATATCACGAACGGCAAAGGTTGCAACATTGACCTGTGGACACGGGATAACAAAGTACTTCGCATCACCCCTCGGCAAAACGATGCCGTCAATAAACAATGGATGCCGGATGAAAGTCGCGACGCTTACCAAAAATTCAATGAAAATCGTGCCTCCCGTCCTGCTATCAAGTTGGACGGGCAAAATCAGACAAAAACCTCCTGGAATAATGCTATCGAAACATTTGCTGAAGCTTTGGAGGCTCATCCGGCCGGGGAGACTTTGATAATAGGAAGTCCTCATGCTTCGGTTGAAGAAAATTACGCATTCAATGCTTTCTTCAATTTGCTCGGTTCAAATAGTGCAAAATTTGTACCGGATATCATTGACGGGTATGGTGATGATTTTCTTATCACCGATGATCAGGCGCCAAACACAACCGGTTGCCGGCTGTTAAATCTGGACGAAACAAATGAGGAACGGCTAAGTACGGCCGTCAAAGATGCAGCATTAATTCTCATTCTGGCGGATGATCTTGTCGGGCGAGAAGTTCTTGAGCATGCAGAATTAAACGATTCATACATCATTTCTTTTGCAACAAATATGACAGCCACAGCTCAGGCCTCAGACTTGGTTATTCCCATAACCTGTGTTGCTGAACACGCCGCAAGCTACGTGAATGTGGATGGCCGTATTCAGCGGACGCTGCCTGCAATGGAAACCAAGTACACCAATCGCAGACTGGATCTTGAAATGTCAGAAGGCCGGCTGGACCGCTTCGGGACCAACTTTGACAATTGGGTCACCGATGATAATAAAGTGGATTGCCTGCCGATCTGGAGCTTTCTTAATAAATTGGCCGACCGTATTGGCCTTGAATATCATTTTGAACATTCACGGGAAATAATGGAGGAAATTTCTGCTAACATCGATGCTTTTGAAGGCGTTAGCTATGAAGCTATGGATGAAAATAAGGGCATTCCCCTCCCTGTTGAAAGTCAACGTGTAGAACAGAATGAATAATCTGTGAATATAGCTTCGCATTAATCAACAAAAAACCTATTAGCACAAGAATTATCTAAATTTCTATTACATGGAGCCTGTTACTATCTCATCATATATTGTTCTTGCCGTAGCACTTTTCATGATGTTAAATTCCGCTGCACTGGCCGTATATTTCGAACGGCGCGTTGCCGGATTTATACAAAATAGATTGGGACCAAATCGTGTGGGCCCCAAAGGACTCCTTCAACCAATTGCAGATGTTGTTAAATTATTGTTGAAAGAGGATGTGGCCCCTAACCACAGTTACCGTTTACTGCATAATATAGCACCAGTCATCCCACTCATTACGGCGCTTATGACCGCAGCAGTTATCCCGTTCGGTCAAAATCTTTATGTAACGGATATCAACGCTGGTGTTTTATATCTTTTTGCGTTGACTTCAATCAGTGTTTACGGCGTTACGCTGGCCGGTTGGTCATCAAACAGTAAATACTCACTTTTGGGAGGGTTGCGGGCCGCCGCTCAAATGATCAGCTATGAGCTTCCTTTGGGTATGGCGATTGCTTCAACTATTCTCTTTTCAAATTCACTAAGTTTGATGGCCATAGCTTCCTCACAGCAATATTGGTGGAACGTCTTCCGTGATCCTATTGGGGCGATTATTTTTATTGTAGCTTCATTTGCTGAAGCAAATCGAGTTCCTTTTGACCTTGTGGAAGCTGAACAAGAACTCGTCAGTGGATACAGCACCGAATACAGCTCAATGAAATTCGGTACATTTTACCTGGCTGAATACATTAATCTTGTAATTGGGAGTATTCTTATTACTACCTTTTTCTTTGGTAGTTATAATTTACCTTTTGCCGGTTACTGGTTACCCCATTTAAGTGCCGCCTGGAAAGATGTTCTTGATGTTGTTGTATTTTTGATTAAAACTGTTTTCTTTGCCTTCCTCTTTATCTGGGTACGGTGGACTCTCCCCCGCTTTAAATACAACCAAGTCATGAAACTTGGCTGGAAGCGTCTGTTACCATTGAGCATCGTTAACTTTTTAGTGGTAGCCGTGCTGGTATATTCCTACTATAATTTCTGGTAATTTTTACTGAATACTTTATAGCCTGGCAGGCAACAGCAACTGTCAGGTTTTTCTGGAATTTTTTAGTTTTCGATGAAATAGGAATACAACTGTCAACTTCCCCCCTCTTTTCTTATCTTTTGCTGTTTCATTTAATCTGCCGGTAAAAAATCATCATATTTAACTCGTTAACTATGAAAAGTGTTGCGCTTGAAACGCTTGGCTGCAAGCTCAATTATTCAGAAACGCTGACTATTCAGCGTGATTTTGAGCAAGCGGGATTTGAAATTACTGATTTTAGTGATCAGGCGGATATTTATATCATCAATACGTGCTCGGTAACCCAAAGCGCGAATAGCACCTGCCGGGCTAAAGTTCGGCGGGCCCTGCGTAGAAATTCCAGTGCTTTTGTGGCGGTTGTTGGCTGTTATGCGCAACTGAAGCCCCATGAAATCGCTTCTATCGACGGAGTCGATGCCGTCCTTGGTGCAAAGGATAAATTTAAACTTCTGGAGCTGTTTGACGACTTTGAAAAACAACCAGAACCAATCATTAAGCATACCGACGCAAATGAGGCGGTTGATTTTCACAATGCTTTTTCGGCCGATGATCGTACGCGTGCATTCCTGAAAGTGCAGGACGGCTGCAGTTATAATTGTTCGTTCTGTACCATTCCGTTGGCACGAGGAAAAAGCCGGAGCCCAAAAATATCTTCGGTTATTCAAAATGCCCGACGGCTTGTTGCCCGGGGTTATAAAGAAATCGTCATTACAGGCGTAAATGCCGGCGATTTTGGCCGTGGTACGGATGAAGATTTTTTCATGCTCGTCCGCGAATTAGAACAGGTAGGCGGCCTCAAACGGATTCGTTTTTCTTCGGTTGAACCAAACCTTATGCATGAGGATCTTATCCGCTTCACCGCCGATTCTGACAAATTTCAGCCCCATTTTCACATGCCATTGCAAAGCGGAAGCGATAAAATGCTGGGAATTATGCGCCGCCGCTACCAATCTGATTTATATCGCCAGCGGGTTGAACTGATAAAAAAACTGATGCCTGATGCTGCGATTGGCGTCGATGTCATCACCGGTCATCCCGGCGAGACGGATGAACTTTTTCAGGAATCATTTAATTTCATTGAAAGTTTGCCAATAACATACCTGCATGTGTTCACCTATTCTGAGCGGCCCAATACGCATGCTCTTGATATCGAACCATCGGTACAGGATAGCGTACGAAAAGAACGAACTCATAAACTTCGGCGACTTTCAAAGAAAAAACGTTTCGAATTTGATACCTCTTTTCAGCATGAAGTCAGACCTGCTCTGTTTGAAGCGCCCAAAGACAACGGTATCATGTACGGCTGGACCGATAATTATGTGCGCGTGGGCATTCCGGCGAACCCAAAATATGAAAATAAAATTCTACCGGTTGAACTTGGTGCACGGACGAAAGAAAATTATATGGTCGGTACAATCAGTGAAAAGACAGAACAGGAAGAACGTGTTATTGCTCAATTAGTCGGCTAAAAATGACAGACAACTCCGGCACGCTTATCGACGATATCATCACTTTTCTTAAAAATGAACGGAAATTATACGGTGATTTTAATATCACCGCTAAATCTGCGGAGACGATAACAAAAGGGAAGTTTGAACAATCTGAAAACAGGGATAATCCGGCTGAACAATCGGTAAAGGAATCAAGCCAGAAGCAAACTGCTAATCAAAATCAAGCAAGGATGGCTTCCTCCAAATCGCAAGATCCATCATTCATCGAAAATGAAGAAGATCGTGAAATTTATAACCACATAGATGAGTGTCATACGCTGGATGAACTCCAAAAACTGTGTAAAAAAGCAGATGTACTTAAAACGGATTTGGAAGGTACGAACCTGGTATTTGGTGTTGGCAATCCCGATGCCGATTTAATGCTGATTGGGGAAGCGCCGGGAGCTGAAGAAGACAGGCAGGGAGAGCCTTTTGTGGGCAGAGCCGGGCAGTTGCTGAACAAAATTCTGGCAGCCATCGACTTTAAGCGTGAAGAGGTTTATATCGGTAATATTTTAAAGCACCGTCCACCTCAAAACCGGAATCCATCCCGGGAAGAACGGCGGCGAAGTCTTCCTTTTTTATTGCGACAAATCGATTTGGTGAACCCCAAACTTATTCTGTGCCTCGGCAAGGTTGCCGCCCAAACCCTGTTAGAGAACAACAATTCCCTGAGCAGCATGCGCGAAAAATTTCATTCTTTCCGCGGAAAATATGAGCTGATGGCGACTTATCACCCTGCCGCCCTGTTGCGGCACCCCAAATGGAAGCGCCCGACCTGGGAAGATGTGCAACTGCTGCGTAAACGATATGATGAACTTGGCTGTAAACCGTGAAAATTAAATTATCAATTTTATAAATTTATTCAGGTGATTATTGATCCATTTATATAAGTACTATTAGTTGTCAGCACTCAGCCATCAGCTTTCAGTAACCGAACTATAATTTGAGCTGTTAGCTTAAATATAAATGCTGAAATCTTGAATATAAACGACACGATTGACAGGAAAATCTACTTATGTTATCAGAAATTGAAGCGCTAAAAAAGGAAATTGAACAGTTTGAAATTGATTCTGAGGATGCGTTAGAAGCCTTTCGCCTCGAATTTCTTTCGAGGAAGGGCAAGATTCAGGCGATGTTCAGTAATATAGGCAGCGTGCCACCGGAGGATCGTGCCAAGGTGGGAAAAGCCATGAATGCGACCAAGAACCAGGCGCAGCAACGCTATGAGCAGGCAGAAAAAAAACTTAAACGGCAGAGCTCAGCTACACTCAGGGCTACGGATGACATCACGCTTCCGGCTGCTCCTCTGCCCGCTGGTTCATTTCACCCCCTGACGCAAACAATGGAGGAAATGAAGCAAATTTTCTATCGCTTGGGATTTAACATTGCAGACGGACCTGAAATTGAGGATGATTTTCACAATTTTACCGCACTGAATTTCCCTCCCAATCACCCGGCCCGTGACGAGCAGGATACTTTTTTTATTCGAAAGAACGATGAACCAAACACAGAGGATCTTGTGCTGCGTACGCATACCTCCCCTGTTCAAATTCGCCTGATGCAGAAAAAAAAGCCGCCGATCCGTGCCATTATTCCGGGACGTGTGTATCGCAATGAAGCGGTAACTCCAAAATCATATTTTTTGTTTCACCAAATTGAATCGCTTTATGTTGATACAAATGTCAGCATCGCTGATCTGAAAGCGACGCTTATTAACTTTGTAAAGCTTATGTTCGGTAGTGATGTCAAATACCGACTGCGCCCCGGTTTCTTTCCTTTTACCGAGCCCAGCCTTGAGATGGACATTTGGTGGGAAACAAATGATGGCTCGGGCAGATGGTTAGAAATTCTGGGCTCAGGTATGGTTGATCCCAACGTTTTTGAGTCGGTAAATATCGATCCCGAAGAATATACCGGCTTTGCCTGGGGAATGGGCGTTGAACGTATTGCAATGCTGCGCCACGGCATTGACGATATTCGCCTGTTTTACAAAAATGACAACCGCTTTTTGAAACAGTTCCATTAGCTCTCCATGGCAGTTCTTATTTAGAATAAACAACTACAAAATCAAACTATTTTAAGACGAAATAACGAATGAAGATTTCGTACAACTGGCTTAAAGAATTTATTGATCTTGAACTTTCGCCGGAAGAAACGGCTGAGAAACTGACGCTTATCGGCCTTGAAGTTGAAGAGGTCGAAGAATATGGTAATCTCCTTGAGGGCGTAATCGTTGGCGAGGTTTTGGAAGTACATGAGCATCCCAATGCCGATCGGTTACGCCTTTGCCAGGTTAATTTGGGAAATGAAACGGTACAAATTGCCTGTGGCGCTGATAATGTGGCCTCCGGACAAAAAGTGCCGGTTGCAACCGTCGGTACGACCTTGCCCCTGACAGATAAAAATGGCAATCCGGTCACCATTCGACAAGCAGAATTGAGAGGTGAACCTTCGGAAGGCATGATCTGCGCTGAAGATGAACTTGAACTGGGCTCCGATCATTCGGGCATAATGGTGTTAGATGACGATCTCGAAGTGGGTACGCCACTGCACCAGGTCTTTGATCTTCAAAAAGACGCCGTCATCGATATTGAGATCACTCCTAACCGTCCGGATGCTACCTGTCATTTGGGTGTCGCCCGGGATTTGGCGGCCGCGCTGGACCTCGAACTAACCAAGCCTTTTGACACCGATTTTGAAGAGGCTGAACCGTTACAAAATTTTGTTATCGAAATAAAAAACCCGGAAAAATGCCATCGTTATGTCGGTAAAATTATCGAAAACGTCTCGGTTGGTGAATCGCCTGCATGGCTCAAAAATCGGTTGCAGGCACTGGGTGTCCGGCCGGTCAACAATGTAGTTGATGTCACCAATTATGTACTGCTCGAAATGGGTCAACCGTTACATGCTTTTGACAAAGAACAGCTGCAGGGAAATAAGATTGTAGTGCAGGATTTTGACCGGGAAATAACCTTTGAGACGCTCGACCACATTGAACGAAGCTGCGCGGCTGGCACACTTTTTATTTGTGATGGCAAAAAACCGGTAGCGATAGCGGGCGTGATGGGTGGTCTGAACTCAGAAGTAAGTGAGGAAACAACCGATATTTTGCTGGAAAGTGCCTATTTCGATCCTGCGACCATTCGTAAGACAGCCAATGAACAAAGCCTGCAGACGGACGCCTCATATCGCTATGAACGCGGCATAGACCCTCAGTTGCAGCGCATTGCCGCTGAAAGAGCAGCTCAACTCATAGCCCAAACGACCGGTGGCATCGTCGCCGATCGCTGCAGTGACGTCCATCCTGTCCCCCACGAGCCCGTAAAAATCAATCTGCGTAAAAGTTATACGAACCGTCTTTTGGGAACCGACTTCACACTTGATGAAATAAAAAATTTACTCAGCGGACTGGAATTATCCATTTTGGAGCAAAACGACGATAGCATAACATACGAGGCCCCATCCTTCCGGCCGGATTTGCAGCGCGAGGTTGATATAATTGAAGAAGTGGGACGTTTGTATGATTACAACAACATCCCGGCTCCCACGCACAGCACTTTTCTTACTCCCGAACCCATCTCTGACTGGGAAAAGCTGCAAAGCAAAATTAAAGAGGAAGCGAAAGGTTTAAGGTTCCGCGAAATTTACTCAAATTCGCTTATCTCAGAAGAAAATGCAGAACGGCTGGCCAGTGGAGACGAAATGCTGCACACGCTGAATCCTATTTCAACCGATATGACAACGCTGCGGCCTTCGCTGTTGCATGGATTTCTAAGTTCGGCTGCCTACAATTTCAACCGTGATGCAAAAGGCGTACGTTTTTTTGAAATGGGGCATGTATTCCGCAATTCCCAGAATGGAACATACTACAAAGGCATTGAAGAGGAATCGCATATACTTTTTGGGCTGGCCGGATTAAAAAATATTGAGCACTGGCAAACCGATCCGCAGAAATATACGATTTTTGATCTCAAGGCAGCCATAAACAGTTTCCTGACTACTCTGGATCTTGATACACACGTTTCAACAGACGTGGATGAAAATAATCATCTCACTTACTTTATAAATGATACCTCGTTTGGCGAAGCGTATGCTGTTGACCAATCGCTGCGGGAGGTATTTGAATTTGATGCTCCGGCTTTCGTAGCTGAATTTTCGATCTCGAAAATTTATAAGCTTAAGCAAAATCTGCCGGTGGCGACGTACGAGCCCGTATCTAAATTCCCCGCTTTTGAGTTTGATTTTGCCGTTATTGTAGATAACACAGTGCGCGCTCAAACGCTGCTGAAACAAATCGCAGCAACAGCGGGTGATAAGCTTGATGATATCCAGATCTTCGACGTCTTTGAGGGAGAATCGCTGGGTAAAGATAAAAAAAGCATAGCTTTCCGCCTATCTTTCCTCGACAAAAATAAGACGTTGACTATCAATGATATAGAACCTATTATTAAAAAAGTACTTGACGAGCTTTATGATAAATTCTCAGCAAAACTACGATCCTAATATCTTACATTTTGCTTTCTCAAAGTAACTCACATACAGAGCGCTTCCGGCAGCTTTATAATGACATTAAAAAAGAAGTTAATAGCCTGAAAACTGAAATAGGTGAGTTGGAAAAGGAAAACACACAACTCAGAAAGGAATTGCAGGAAGTTCGTGAAAAAGAAGCCGATATGTTCTCCCCCTTGAAGGAAACAGATCGTATGGCTCTGAAGCACCAGGTTAAAGGATTGATTTCAAAAATTGATGAACATCTGGAGGATCATTCATGAAATCAATAAAAAT
>DASQZL010000128.1:0-6601 GCA_035638715.1 Balneolaceae bacterium | reverse complement strand
CTTATTCCTGACATGGCTGCCCGGTTACCTGGAGGATCAAATGGGCATGACCGTACTTCAATCCGGCTGGTACACGGTTATCCCGTGGCTGGTGGCTACCATTACGGATTTGGTGATTGGCGGTTGGCTGGTCGATTATCTGATTCAAAAGGGATATGATCCAACGAAAACTCGCAAAGCCATTTTGATAACGGGAATGCTGCTCGGGCTGGCCGTGGTTGGCGCCGCTTTTACGAATGATCCGAATATCGCGATTACCTGGATTACCATTGCACTTGCGGGCCTGGCATTTTCAGCACCGGTCGGCTGGAGTATTCCATCGCTGATTGCCCCCAAAGGGACCGTTGGCATGGTTGGCAGTATCATGAATTTTGTCAATAATGTGATGGGCATTTTAGCGCCGATCGTAACCGGTTTTTTAGTGGGAGGAACCGGCTCCTTTGCTATTGCCTTTTTGGTTGCCGGGGTGGTCCTGCTGATCGGTATTTTAAGTTATATCTTTCTGCTGGGTGAGATCGAACAAATTCAGGCATGAGATGGCTTCGCTGAACGATCGGTCATATAATTAAGGGAGATTCAATTTTTTTGAAGCACATAAGTAAGCAATCCGATAAGAAGAAGCTCCCATCAAGCGTACCTATAAATTGTTATTAAATGGGAAGGCCTGTTGCCATCCATTTCATCTCTTTAATTCAATCGGTATTTAGTTAGAAAGAAGGGGTAAAACTGTTGTCAGGTAAAATAGTGAAGTAGAGCACAATCGCCAATCCGGAAGAAATGTAAGCAAATCATCTATTCGGATCTGTAAGTCTCTTTTAACGTTTAGCTTTCCTCCAATATGCCTTCAAGAGGCATTAACATCATTTATAAAAAAATTATACATAGAATCTTAACACTATTTTAAGATTCCGATAACATTGTGGTAACATAGGTTCATTATGTTCGTGACAGAATTAACATCCTTTAACAATATAATAACATTCCAATAACACTATAAAAATATGAAACCATTACGTTCACAACGTAAGTTTAAAAATATACTAACCTTATCAGGGCTTTCATGCCTGTTTCTTCTAACAATGATACCTTTAACAACAGTCAAGGCTCAAAGCACGGGACAGTTCAAACCGGGTGGCCACGTTTTTGGTCAATTTTTCGGCGATTATTACTATAAATTATCGGGTCAAAGCAATAGTTTTAGTACTGCTCAGTACACGAGCCACCAAAAAAACTTTAATGCGGTGGATATACGCCGGCTGTATTTTGGTTATGACTATAATTTCTCACCCAGGGTATCCGGCAAGATGGAGCTGGCCAATGAAGGAAACTTTTTATCTGACGGTAATTTTGCCGTTTATATTAAAAGTGCCCAATTAAAAATCAACGATGTTATTCCCAACGGGAATCTGATTTTGGGAGAAACGGGCACTCCCACTTTCGCCACCTTCACGGAACATATTTGGGGATATCGTTCGCTGGCAAAAACGCTGCCGGATATGCGGAAATTTGGAGGATCCCACGATCTTGGCATCGCTCTGCAAGGTAATTTTAGCAGTGAAGGTATCTTCGGATATGAGTTGATGATTGGCAACGGCAGAGGCTCAAAAGTCGAAAATAATAAGTATAAAAAGATCTATCTGGAGCTGCATGCAAAACTAAAAGACGGTCTTCTGTTTGAGTTGTATAGCGATTATGAAGGAAACAGCACGAACGGAATTAACACGGCGCGGACAACTTTCAAAGGGTTTGCGGGATATCAGATCCCGAATTTTACCGTTGGACTTTCAGCCATAACTCAGACACGGAAAAATGCAGTTCAAAATAATACCGTCAATTCTAATCCATCCGGTCTGTCCGTTTTTGCGCATGGTTCCCTCATCAAAAATAAGCTGAACGGAATGATCCGATACGATTTCTATAATCCCGATAAATCGTCAAATTACAACGAGCATTTTTTCCTTGCCGGGCTTGATTATCTGCCGGCTCCGCATGTCCACCTTATGCCGAATATGTGGGTCAACAGCTATGGTTCGAAAGGCGGCGTGCCGAGTAAAAGTGCCGATGTTGTTGCTCGATTGACATTTTATTATAACTTTCCATGAAACAAGAATTAAGATGAATATCAATCAATCCATAATCAATCACTAAATAAAACCTAAACTTTATGTTTAACAACAAGTATCGTTTTATAAATTTATTGATTCCGGCTATACTGATCATGTTTACCATGATCTCGTGTGGCAAGTCTAAAAAAGGCAAGAATAAGGGATCATCGGGCAGCAAGGCAACCGTAAAATTACAGGGGGCCGGATCCACCTTCGCCTATCCTTTGTATTCAAAAATGTTCAAAGAATACGGCAAAGATCACAATATACAGGTGAATTATCAGGCCATCGGTTCGGGTGGAGGAATTCGTCAGCTGATGAACAAGACCGTTGATTTTGGGGCATCCGACGCTCCATTGAGTGACAAAGCGGAGAAACAGGCTCCGGATTACGTCGAACATATCCCCACTTGCCTGGGTGCCGTAGCAGTAACCTATAATCTGCCGGGCAAGCCAAAACTGAAAATGACTCCTGATATCTTATCCGGCATCTTTCTGGGGAAAATCAAAAAGTGGAACAACCAACAGATTAAGGCCGTCAATCCAAACGTAAAACTTCCCAATACCAATATTACTGTGGTACATCGCTCCGACGGAAGTGGAACCACCTACATTTTTGCTGATTATCTGAGCAAAGTGAGCAGCACCTGGAAAAGTAAAGTAGGACGCGGTAAAGCACTGGACTGGCCGGTAGGTTTGGGAGGCAAAGGTAATCCCGGAGTTGCCGGATTGGTGAAAAAGACAACCGGCGCAGTCGGATACGTAGGCTTAATTTATGCATTGCAAAACAATATGCCTTTCGCCACTCTCAAAAATAAAAGCGGTAATTTCATCACGCCCGACCTTAAGTCAGTGACAAAATCTGCTAACGTTAAGATTCCGGCCGATGCCCGTGTTTCAATTACCAACACCGATGCGCCTCAGGGATATCCGATAAGCGGCTTTACCTGGCTGTTGATTTATAAAAATCTGAAGACGAATATGGGATCCGAGCAAAAAGCCCGCACACTGGTAAATCTGGTACATTGGATGCTGCATAAGGGGCAAAAATATACCAAACCCCTCAAGTATGCTCCCTTGCCGGCTAAAGCACAGAAAGTGGCTGAAAACAATTTGGAAGCCATCAATTATGGCGGACAGCCGTTGCTGAACAGTAAATAATGTTGAAGTGGAACCAGCAAGTCGCCACGAGGCTTGCTCGTAAGTAGAAAAACAACAAGTTTGTAATTTAATTCACAAACAGAGAGGACCGGGCAGCCGGTCCTCTTTTTATTTTATTATTTTTTAAAAATGGCAATATTCTCACCGGGAAATGTGATGGAGGCATCCCACTCATCGGCCAGCCATAGGAAAGTTTCTTTGGTATAAAAAGTCACGTGGGTAGGATCCCGGTGATAATACCAATTTGCAAAAAACGAACGCTCTTTTTCAGCTCTTTTGGTCATGATGCCCAAATACCCGCCCGACAAAAGACAACTCCACAGCCGTTTGAATTCTTTTGCAGGGTGATGCAAATGCTCAGCTACTTCGGTTGCAGTGATAAAATCATAGCTTTCCTCAAATACGGCTGGATTATTCGCATAAAAAGGATCAAAAATCTGCATGTCATGCCCGTGATCTTCAAACATCCGGTGTAGCGTGGGACCCGGACCCGATCCAAAATCCAACCCTTTGCTGCCGGCGGACAATCGCTCCTGCATAGGTCTGAATAACTGTGTCAAAAAAGCCCGGTATTGGGGATCATCCGGATTATTCTCATGCTGGTTATATCGCGCAAATTCTTCCCGGGGAGATGGCCGGTCTTTGTCGGAAGCGAAAATCAGGTGGCACTGATTACAGGTGTAATAGGTGGTTTGATCCGGCCCAGATCGATTTTTAAAGAAAAAATCGACATCCTGTGCGTTGCACAAAATACAGTGGTCGGAATTCATTTGTTGAATTTTTAAAAAAACTGTCTTTGTAAATCAGGTGCTCAATTTGAATGAGTACCAGTTGTGATAAGCGCCTACGCTTATTTTTATATATCGTTTCAAGCCTGCCTTCGCCGAAGCGAACAGCAAGGTTAAGAAATTAAATTTTAGTTTGGCTACGCGCAGGCAGGCGTGGACGCTTGAAATAGCCGGGAAATCTCTTAAAGATATTCGGATACTGAATTAAGTATCAGTTTTAGGCAAATGGTTTCAATTTGCCCGCTGGTGCAAGCGTCCGCTTGTGCCTTTTTATTAAAGTTAGATAAATAAACAATTTTTTATCTCAAATACCACTTAGACAGGGAAAGTTAGATTTCAATTTTTGGTAAGTGTTTCTCAATTTGTTTTCGTTTTTCCTCCAGCCAGGGTGGAAGAATGAGCTGCTCGCCCAGGTGTTCGGGGTCTTCATCCACGGCATAGCCCGGACCATCGCTGGCCATCTCAAAAAGCACGCCGCCCGGTGTTCGGTAATAAACGGATTTAAACCAATGGCGGTCGATGATGGGGGTTGGTCGCAGGCCTTGGTCCTGCACTTTTTTGCGCATGGCCGCTAATTTTTCTTCATCAGCGGCGCGAAAAGCCACGTGATGCACGGTACCGCGCCCGCTTTTGCCGGATCGGGGTTTGGCGATTTCAATAATAACCGCACTGCCGATCGGTGCGTCCGTCGTGTAAAGCTTCAGGTTGTCTTCTTCCGCAGATTTTTTGAATCCCAAAATGTCCTGTAGAATTTCAGCTGTCGCTTCGGCTTCAGTCAGTCGCAGTTTGGTGCCCCAGAATCCGCGGATGGCATGTTTGGCTGGTACAGTGCCCTCACGTTTGGATGGCGATTCATCAGGGATATCCTCGAAAACGAGTTCAAGATTGAGTCCGTCGGGATCTTCAAACGGCAAAAATTCGCGCCCAAAACGTTCAAAAATTACCCCGGTTTCGATGCCTTCATCGTTGAGGTGATCCTGCCAGTATGAAAGCGAATTTTGAGGTACCGTAAAGGATACGGTGACGGCCTCACCGGTTCCGGCTTCACCTTTGGTCGCACGCGGCCAGGGAAAAAATGTGAGGCTCGCCCCCGGACTGGCCTCCTGGTTCCCGTAAAACAGGTGGTAGGTGCCGGGGTCATCCTGGTTGACGGATTTTTTTACCATGCGTAACCCGAGTTTGTGTACGTAAAATTCGGCATTGCGCTGTGGATCGCCGGCTAATACGGAGATGTGATGAATACCGCTGTGATGTTCTTTCATAGCTGAAAATCTTAAGATTAAATTATAACGATCTTATCAGAAATCAGGCAAGTCATCCCTGCCGTGGGCACTCCTTCGGGTGAGGGATCTCAAATAGCAATCCCATTTATAGTCATTAAAAAGATATGATTATTGAAATAATTTGAGATTTCTCGTCGCTCCACTCCTCGAAATGACAAAACTGGTTTCAAGGTTTTCTGTTAAATAAGAAACAGTTAAAATGATTTCAAGCGTTTCATTGCTGTTTCAAAAAGATTTTAATGTTAGCTCTTGCTAACCTGGGTTTGAATATTGAATCAATTTTGCTGTAGATTATTTTTAACTTACAATTTTTTCCTTAGAAAAGGAGGCCAGGAGGATTGATAATATTAATCCTTAATTAATTTCCGGCAGTTCGGCTTCGATTAAGGAGCGCTTCGCTTCCAAATTTGGCGGAAGGCAAAGCTTTTTGCCCAGGTCGTCTGGCTTTTCATCAACTGTAAAGCCGGGATTATCTGTAGCAATTTCAAGCAACGCGCCGCCGGGCTCGTGAAAGAAAAATGAATGAAAGTAGAGACGATCTTCGATCTCCGTCAGATAATAACCAATTTCTGATAACGCTGATTTTTGGTGTTGCTGCTCTACCTCATCTTCAGTCCGGAAAGCAAGATGATGGGCCGTGCCCTTGCCGGCTTCGCCATTGAGGTCTGTCCCATCCATAAGTTCAATTGACGCTCCCAGATTTGCATCAGACTGAAAGAGCGTGCGTTCATTTTCCCGGTCGCTTTCTTCAAATCCAAGGGATTCCTGTAAAAGTTGTCCCGTTGCTTCAATGGTATCTGTAGCCAAAGTCACGCCATGCAGGCCACGAATAGCATGTTGGGATGGAATATTTAACGAATATGAACCATTTTTTTTATCGGCCGCCGGGTCACTAATCAACTCAAGAAACAGTCCGTCGGGGTCCTGCAGGCCGATAACGGTTTGGCCGAATCGTTCGAACGGTTCAACAACATCAACGGGTCGATCGCCCAGATAATCCACCCAAAAATCGATGGATCTCATCGGGATGGATAGACTTACAGCCACGGCCTGACCGTTGTCGGGTGCCCCCCGGGCCATTCGTTCATCAGCAAAAAATGAGAGGATGCTCCCGGGATTCCCTTCAGCATCTCCATAAAAAAGATGATAAGTGGATGGGTCGTCGAAATTGACCGTTTTTTTGACAAGATTCATCCCCAGTACGCCGGTATAGAAATCAACATTTTGCTGTGGGTCGCCGGCTATGGCGGTGATGTGATGAAGGC
>DASQZL010000127.1:0-9251 GCA_035638715.1 Balneolaceae bacterium | reverse complement strand
CCGTTATCCTTAATGATGGGAATTAATGGTGCCCTTTTTCTTCAACCCGTAGCTAACTATAGTCAGGATAGCGTCAAAGAGGAAATATTTGATCGTTTTCTTAATGAGCAGAATATGGGTGGATTGATGATCACGGAACCTGACTATGGCACGGATGCCCTTCGAATGGAAACAAGTTTTCAAAAAGAGTCTAATGGCCAATATTATGATATTAAAGGTACGAAGCACTGGGGAGGGCTGACTGGACAAGCTGATTTTTGGTTAATTACAGCTCGTCGGAAAAATAAGGATGGAAGTCTCGGACGTGATATTTCCATTTTTATTCATGATACCAAACGGGGTGGTATAACGGTTGAAGAGTATTTCAATAACCTTGGCCTTTACATGCTCCCCTATGGAAAAAATAAAATTGATATCAGAGTCCCCAAAGAATACAAGTTGGAGCCCAAAACAATCGGCGTCAAAATGATGCTTGACATATTGCATCGTAGCCGCTTGGAATTTCCGGGTATGGGTATGGGATTTTTGAAACGAATACTTGATGAGGCTCACAAACATTGTAAAGAGCGGTTTGTGGGAGGGCAGAGCCTTTTTAATTATGGCCAGGTAAAAAAACGTATAGCCCGGCTGCAGTCTTCATTCACTATTTGTTCAGCAATGTGTGCTTATACCAGTGAGCATGTTACCATGGAACGAGATGTGTCATCTGCAGATATTGCTGCAAATACAATAAAAACCGTCACAACTGATTTAATGCACGATGCCTCTCAATCCCTCATGCAGCTGATGGGGGCAAAAGGATATCAAATGGATAATATTGCCGGTCGTGCATTTGTGGACAGTCGGCCATTTCAAATATTTGAAGGATCTAATGATATCTTGTATAAGCAAATATCAGAGGCAGTCATCAAAGCAATGCGTGGAGTCAAGCTGGATAATTTATATGAATTTTTAAGTGATTTCAGGTTGACTGAGCAATCAGCTGACTATTTTGAAGAGATACTGAACTTTAAATTAAATAAAAGATTAGCCCAAGATAAGTTGGTTGAACTTGGGCGGGCTATAAGTCGTATCATTTCTTTGCAGCTAATCTTAAATCTTGAGGAGAAAGGATTTAATCAAAGACTTATCAGTAGTACGATAGAAACGCTGAGATCCGATGTTCAACGTATCATGGGATCTTTTAAGCAAAGAGAACGAGCGGATGTTGTCGAAGATTACGAAGAATCCAGTTCATGGCTTCAGCTTTTTTCACCTGTGCCTGCATAATAATTTTTGATTCGTAATTTATAACTAAATTGCATCGCATTTCTGATGGAGAAGATTGTCGTGTTCACTGGAGCAGGTATGAGTGCGGACAGTGGACTAAGGACATTTCGTGATGCTGACGGTTTATGGGAGGGACATGCCATTCAAGAAGTAGCCACTCCGGAGGGATGGCAAAAAAATCCGGAAAAAGTGCTAAATTTTTATAATGAACGGAGAAAGCAAGCTTGGGAAGTTGATCCTCATGCCGGTCACAAAGCGCTTACTGAACTTGAAAACCAATACGATGTCACAATTGTAACGCAGAATGTGGACTCACTGCACGAGCGTGCAGGCTCTTCAGACGTCGTGCATCTGCATGGTAATTTAAGCAAGGCTCGGAGTGAAAAGGATCCTTCTCTAATCATAGATATCGGATCTAAACCTATCGAGATTGGCGATACTGCAGAAGATGGGGAACAATTGCGTCCCCATGTCGTATGGTTTGGGGAAAGAGTCCCCAATATGGACAAAGCTGCTCAAATCGTGCGTCAAGCTGATATTATAATTGTTATTGGAACTTCGCTTGTTGTATATCCCGCTGCCGGATTAATTGATTATGTGCCATCATCCACCCCCGGATATTTGGTGGATCCGGCTGAGCATAACCGGGAAGATTTGAAAAATTGGAATCATATTCAGGAAAAAGCTGTATATGGAGTTCCAAAGCTGGTCGATAAGCTTATTAATTGAGATTATAGTTAAAAATAATAGTTATGTGTGTTAAAAGAGCAAGTGATGAAGAGAAAGAAGTACTTGAGAAATATTTACTGCAGTTCTTAAACATTGAAAAAAGATTTCCTTTGCTGCCCGGTATTCACAATACAGAAGCGGTGGCAAATTTAATGGGATTAGAGGAGGAAGAATTAATAAAATTACGAAAACGATTTAAAAAGAACGCTCGTCAGGCTGCTACAGAATTACTCGAAGATGAGGACATTAATAAATGGCTGGATGATTTACCTTTTGATGGTGATGAAACAATTGTGGCTCTTGGGGATTCAATCACCGATGATCTGCAGGGATGGTTTTACATTTTTGAATACGCACTGGAAATCGCCATTCCCTCAGCTGATTTTACTTTTGTAAATAGCGGGGTTTCCTATGACACCAGTGCAGACGCCCTCAAGCGTCTCAGCAGAGATGTATTAGCTCATGATCCTGATTGGGTAATTGTTGCCTTAGGTACATTTGATATGCAAAGATTACGCGTAGCGCCGGATCGGCCGCTTGTATCATTGGCAGCCTTCTGGGAAAATATAAATACGATTGAAGAAGCTGTATCAGAAAATACCGATAATCCATTGATATGGCTTACACCTCCGCCTGTCATTACGGAAATGCTACAACAAATACGGCTTTTTGATTTCGATCTGTATGAAAAAGATGTTAAAAGGGTCCGTGAAGTACTCACAGGTAAACAGGGATATATTGTTGATCCCCTTGGCAATCGTATGGGTGAAGATGAACCTGAAGCCTGGAATTATCTAAGTGACGGACTTCATCCGTCGCTATCAGGGCATGTAAATACGGTTAAAGAGATATTTCGACATCTTACGCAAACCAAGGACCCAGAACAGGGAGCCCACTTCGATACGCCGGAAGATTATGAAGGCTAAAGTCCTACTTTCAGGTTTACAATTTGCATGTCCATTGAAAATTTTCTTTCGAGCGTTGAACCTTTCTGAATTTTGTGCGAGAAAACGCTCGGGTTTAAAAATCCCAGGGACATGTTATTGTTATTGGCAATAGGATTTATTTGAATCATGCCAGGGGCTTTATGTGAGACTGATGCAGTGTTCGATCGTAGATCATTGGGGCCTTTTGAAAGGACAAAAGAGTCAATCAAACCAAAGCCAAATCCGATCCATGTTCCGGCACCACTTCCATATTGTAACCCGTCAAGTACGGGACTTTGGCTTATAAGTGAGATGGCACTGCCTATGATTGCACCGCCGGCAGCTCCGTAAATGGTATCCAATAATACGATTACCGTGCTGTTGTGTGCATTATTGAACGTACCAAATTTATAAAATTGCTGGCCGTTGGGGACTATTGAGTTATCATATATCCCTATACCCAGCCCATAAAGAATACCGGAACCTAATCCAAAACGAAGTGGGCCCCGGTCAGGTGAATTTTGCAGAGCCATCGTTGCCCCACCCAACGCGAGACCATTAATAGCTCCGTTGACAACATCACTGCCCAGAAGTTTGATTGATTGACTCCGAGCCTGGCAGCTTGTTATTATAATGAATATAAATACAATTAACGTAGTCTTAGAAAATAATCGCACAGTAAATTTATTTAGAGTGAATAAATAGTGAATTCAAGAGGGATCGCTTAACGCCACAGGAAGAATTTTTCCATTAAAAAAAGCGGCCTTATTCAACGCAAAATCAGCAATGTAGGCTCCCATATCCCCTGCTTGTACATCCGCTTCGAAACCGGGAAAGGCCTGATCAAACATTTCTGTATCGACCGATCCGAGGCATAAGGCATTGACACTGACATTCAGGTCAGCCAGCTCTGTTGCAAGGCATTCTGTAAGAATACTAACGGCTCCTTTGGTTACGCTATAGGCGGTGAGTCCCGTAAATTTGCTACTTCCCTGGAAACCACCCATGCTGCTAATATTTACAATGTGACTATTTTTATTCATTATGGGAAGCACTGTTTTTACAGTATTTACTACAGTCATTACGTTAGCATTAAAAAGAAATTGCCATTCGCTTGTTGTTAATTTCTGAAATGGCTTATTGATTAATGCTCCCGCATTATTTATTAAAATATCTAATTCGGTGTTTTTCTGAGACAGGCGTTCTTTAAGATTAATGAGATCAGAGTCTTCCGTTAAATCGGCAGTAATATAACTAATATGTTGAGAATATTGTTGTTGAAGCGCTTTTAATTGATCTTCAGAACGGGCCACAGCTATAACACGATGGCCTTTTCGGGCCAGGGAAATGGATGTTTCTCTTCCAATTCCACGACTTGCACCAGTTACTAACGCAGATTTCGCCATAATTATAAATCGACGTTGTTTTTATTAAGGGTTTATTCAGCGTAGAAGATCAGGGGAAATACTAAAAATACCAAGAAAGACCGGACATTTTATTGTTTGAAAGCCGTAAATTATTAATATTCAATAGTTAAATTATAATAATTTGACAGTTTATTGTTCCAAATATGAACTTTATACCAAAAATTTTTGGAATTTGTTTATACTTGAGAGTGAGAAGAAGACGCTTGTTTCTGGAAAAAATTAAGTCCTGTTTAGCAGTTGACTGCTTAGAACAGGGTTGAAATCCAGAAAAAATCCTAACTGCTGAAGTTTTTTGTCAGTCATTTTTTCCAGGTAAAAAAGCAGGATATTAGATTGAAAACATTCTGATCAACTCTGATATCATTAATTAATGCGCGGACATTATAAAAGCCTCGCTGTGCTTAAATGGACGAGCTTTTATAAGTGTAATAGTATTTACGTGTTAGATGAATAATATTCGGATGAAGCAGTTTAAAAGTATTTAATAAGAATTCACTTCAGGCGGTTTAAAACAATACATTATCAAAAAAAATTGTGAATAATTTCTATGACAACAAATAAAGAAAGAGATGACAGCAACCTCATTGATTGGGAACGCGTAGCGCAGTTAATACTCCAGTCGCGGGCAATAGATGATAAAGAGGAAAATGAGCTCGTCCCCGACGGTGAAGTGTTATATCAATTTTCGGCTCGGGGACATGAATTGGGGCAAATTTTGTTGGGTTCATATCTTAATCATCAATATGATGCAGTCAGTGCTTATTACCGTTCACGCCCCCTAATGCTGTCACTGGGACTTTCGCTCGAGGATGCAATGGCGGCACCGATGGCAAAATCAGGCGGATATAGTGACGGGCGTGATATAGGCGTTGTCTGTAATATGATAAATAGCAACGGGCCGACCGTCTTACCCATGGCCGGAGATGTCGGATCGCAGTATACACCGTCTATAGGGTGGGCCCAAGGCATAGAATATCGACGGCGTCAGCTGGAGGAAAGTAAATATGAGGGAGCTATTTCAGTTGTTTTGGGCGGAGATGGTTCTGTTGCTACCAATGGATTCTGGTCCGCTTTGACCATTGCAACCACCCAGCATTTGCCTGTCCTTTTTTATATAGAAGATAATGCTTTTGGTCTTTCAGTCCCCAGTGAGTTCCAAACTCCCGGTGGAAATATTGCTAAAAATCTTTATTCATTTAAAAATATTCGCATTTTTGATGGGGATGGAACGAACCCTGAAGAGGCTTCTCATCTATTGTCTCAGTCCGTATCATACGTCCGCGAACGCAACGGACCAGTGCTTATACATCTTACGATGCCCCGCTTAAATGGACATTCTTTTCAGGATAATCAAGCCTATAAGGCTAAAGAATTATTAGAAAAAGAACGTAAGAATGATCCGCTTGCAAAAGTTAAAAATTATTTGATTTCAGATGAGTTTTCTGAAACGGACTGGAAAAAAATGGAAAAGAAAGCAAGCAAAGAAATTGAAAAAGCGACCCGGGCTGCCTTGAAGAGAACAGAACCTGATCCGGATCAAACAGAGAATTATGTTTTTGTAGAAAAAATGACTAACGGCCGGGAGCAGATACAAAAAGTGGGGGGAGTGGCGCCTGAAAATTTTTCCTTTCCTCCATCCAGCCGGAAAATTCAGTCCGGAAAAAAACGCACTAATTTTGTTGATGCTGTCAGAAGAACTCTGGAGACAGAATTAGAAACCAATTCAAGGCTTGTCGTATTTGGCGAAGATGTAGGAAAAAAAGGGGGCGTGCATGCTGCAACGATGGGGTTGCAAACAAAGTTTGGGAAATTACGTGTTTTTGACACCAGTCTTTCAGAAGAAGGCATTATCGGGCGGGCAGTGGGCATGGCCTATAGCGGTTTACTACCCGTTGCAGAGATACAATTCCGAAAATATGCCGATCCGGCTACAGAGCAGCTTAAAAATTGTGGGACTATACGATGGCGAACGGCTAATAAATTTGCAGCTCCCATAGTGGTAAGGATGCCCGGCGGATTTGCAAAATGCGGTGATCCCTGGCACAGTTTGTGTGATGAGGCATTCTTTGCTCATGCAATTGGCTGGGAGGTTGTTTTCCCCGGTAATGCCCGAGACGCAGTCGGTTTGCTTCGTTCCGCTATGCGAAGCAATAACCCGACTATATTTTTTGAACACCGGAATTTATTGGATGCGAGCTATGCACGTAAGCCCTATCCGGGTGATAATTTTGTAGTGCCATTGGGGGAGGCAAACAAGCTGCAGGATGGGGAGGACATTACAATTGTTACCTGGGGAGCCATGTGTGAGCGATGTGAAGAAGCTGCGAAAAAAACGAGTGTCCATGCAGATATCCTTGATTTGAGAACTCTTGTGCCGTGGGATAAACAGGCTGTGATTAAATCTGTCAAAAAAACAAATCGTTGTCTGATTGTTCATGAAGATACGAAGACAGCCGGGTTTGGATCCGAAATTAGTGCCGTACTAATGGATGATGCCTTTCGCTTTCTGGATGCTCCTGTCCGGCGTTTGACGATGCCTGATGTTCCGGTGCCGCATAATGTCGGCCTGATGGATGCGGTCATGCCCGGAATCGATGATATTGCAAAAGCGATAAATCATCTGTTGAAATATTAAAAGATACAGAAAATAACTTCGATCATGTTTATAGTCACCTGAATGAGATGACTTTTTATTTATTTTGTGGCTTCTTCGGAAGCAAGCGCTGTTGAAACATCCTGGGCATAAGTTTTCCAGGCCCAGTGTAAAACAATGGCCGCAATAACAACGGGTATGAGCATGACTTCGAAAGTATGTGTAAGGGCGATTACGCTGCTATTGGTGATTCCTCCCTGTCCCCCCTGACCGAAGGTGCCACTTTGGCCGCCTCCAAAAAGCGTAGAGATCCAACCGAATACTAAAGGTGCGACTGCTTCAAACGAAGAGCGTAACGTCGTACGTACACTTTCTGCCCGGCCCCAGAGGCGTGAATGCATAATATCGAGACGGGCGGCGTTAAGCGGGGGATTGGTTCCTCCAAGCGCAGCTGAAGCTAAAAATAAGAAAGGACCTGCGATCCACAGGGAGGCCATGGAAAATCCCGTAAGGAAAAGAGCAGCCGTGGTTAGAAATGCTGCAGCGCCCACGACAATGCGGGCTCGTATATGGCCACTCTCAATTAGCTGATCAGCAACATGACCGGTCGTAAAAACACCTAAAATGGCGCCCAGACCAATTAACACAACAATAAATATACTATTTCCCTGACTGAGGTTAAACCTGTTACTCAGGAAGACAACTGCAAATGTTCGTAAACCGGTAAAAAAGAAATAACCACAGGCCGACGCTATAATTAAATATACATTCGTACGGATGGAAAGAATATAGCGGACCGCCCGCCAGAAGGGCATGTCTGCAGGATTATTTTGGAGAATCAATGATTCATCGGGAGGAATATGTTCTTTTTCAACTTCTTGTTCAACCATATTTTCTTTTCGACGATTCTTATTAAGCGAAGACGATTCTCCGTTCTTTTGCATATCAATTTGGGATGAATCGTTTCCCTTAAGTGGTCGCAAACGACTTTGACCGCCCCGCTCGGGTTCGGGAAGCCACCAGCCAACTGCAGCTGCCAAAGCCAAACTGACAATGGACAACATCCAGAATGAGATCCGCCAGGACCACAGAGCAGCAATTTCACCTGAAATCAATATTCCAAAACCGGCACCGAACAATTCGCCGCTTAATATGTAACCCCAGATTTGACCCCGGATACCCGGACGAAAGTAATCTCCGGTGAGAGAAGATATTACGGGTGTAGCTGTAGCAAGCACGGCGCCAAGAGCGAGACGTGTCAGAAGAAGCATTACGAAAGAGTTGGCCGCCCCACTTATGGCCATCGTTATGCTCCACAATACAATACTTGCTGTTAAGAGATAAGTTCGGTTGAAGCGATCAGCCATTATCCCGATCGGTATGGTAGCTACGGCACTAATACCGGTTGATGCAGTAACCAGCAAGCCGATATCAACATTTCCAATATTAAGCGAATGTTTCAATTGAAGGGCGACAGCCCCCACGGTGGCTTTATCAGCGCTGTCAAGCCCCAATACGCATGCCATCAGGATAAGCACCTTAAGTCGATCCAACCCACCAACTATCTCTGCCGCTTTTTTTTCTACATCTTGACGAAACCAGTCGTGTAAATTATGTGCCACTTAATTACATCTGTATTATTTAACCAATTGTTTTTTCATTTCTTAATGAACATCCATTTACAATTATATGTTAATCATTTCAATGTTTTACATATTGAATACTTATAATTTGAAAAAAAATAATAGGCTTTGTGAAAAAAATCTACATATTTTAGTTGTCTTTACTCATTTTAAACTTAATCACATATATGAACAGAAAAAAATAATAAAACAGTAAATTAGAGGCATGCTTAGTTTATTGAATCATACAATTCTTTTTATATTAATGTATTTTAATATTCTAAAATAATAGTTATATAAGGAGTAGTAATAGAACAAAAATTTACTTAATAAATTCATTGAAATTAAGAACTAAACTCATATCGAGCTTCACGGCGATTGTTATTCTTTTACTGCTGATAGGTATAGCATCGCAGTATTTTAATGACAGAATTAAAGACCGAGTTATCGATGAGAGCCAAAATGCAGTGAAGGAGCTTCAAATTTCGGGTACCTTAGAAGCCTATTTAAATCAGAGTTTTATAAATACTCAATATTATCTTGATGAGCGTTATCATTCCACTATTGTTAATTATGAAGATTCGCTTATAAATGCAGAGAATGCGAAAAGGAATGTTCGGATCGCTTTACAGGGGTTAAACTTAAATCTTCAGAAGATTGATCGATTTATAAATAAAAATCAATC
>DASQZL010000126.1:0-2246 GCA_035638715.1 Balneolaceae bacterium | reverse complement strand
TAAGCATTCATCTTGTAACGGGCCATAAAACGAATGATTTTTTTGATATTTTTTTCGGTCGAGACCTGACCCCGGCTCATGTCATCGGATACGCCGCGAAATTTCATAGTCGGATAATCGCTGATGGAAATATCACGCAGCGTCGGTGTGTCCGATGATCTTAGCAATTGATTCAGCGACATCGCCCCGTAAAATCGCCCGGTCGCCGATTCACCGGCAATGACCGCTGAAGAACCGGACAGTTTGAGTACATAGCCTGCTTTCTTCATCTTTTGAGTTAATTCATTTGGCTTAACCAAATGGCGTGTCAATTCAGATTTAGAGGGATTTCCAATAATAATGGCGTGTTGAATGCTTGAAACATTGTCCTCCGATTTAATATTAACCTTGATATTGAAAAGATCTGAAAGATTTTGCTGAATTTTTTCGGCGGTGAACCGATCCTGCTTGTCAGAGTTCGTACCCAGAACAATCGTTTTTATTGTTGAAAAGTCTGTCGAGCCTTTTTTCCATTGCCAATGTTGAGGAATGGGAATAATCCCCGGTACTTTGCTTTGACTATAACCGGCAAAGGGCAGAATAAGTAGCAAAAAAAGGAAAGCAGTGTACTTAAAAAATTTCATCATAATAAAAAGGTTATTTTTTGAAGGTATATAACATGATTTCAGGATATGGTTTTGGGTCGATAAAACGATGTCATGAAAAAGACCCGGCGAATCACGATAATTACCTATATATAGTGATTTTTAAGGAATAAAAACAACTAAAAACTGACCGGTGGGAATATGGTGATATCCTGTAAATTTTCTTCAACGAAGTTTCCCTTTCACAGAAAAGCTATACGAAACTTCGAAAATTTCATATAGCTGAAATTATTCTAAAACTAAATGATTAATCGTATTAGAATTTTCATGCTGTTGTGGTAATCAACAAAAGCCTCTTCGCCGCCAAAAATATTTAACACCTCATTGCGGTTTATTTTTGTAGAATAATCACTCACTATTGCCGTAAAGGATGAATATTTCCATTCACCATAATGTTCTAAAAAATTGTGATGCATAGGATTATGATGAATATAATGGATGAGCATCATTAAATAATTTTCATCCTCTACTTTGATAGGCTTGAAACTTTTTTGAAAAAGGCTTCCTGTACGATTGTAAAGTTTATTGAAAGATTTTGTATATGAAAAAAGAATTTACGAAACTGATTACTGGAGGGCTTTGCCATACTAAAGATTTGGTCATTCCGAGGATTCCGACAGCCCTCGGGAGACGAGGAATCTCAAATGTGGTCCCTGATAATCCCTTTTCAACGATGACAAACGGTATTATCGCTTGAGATCCCTCTCCGCCAGCCCCGTGGAATCCCGGCCTGCCGGGGCCACGTTGTGGCATTCCACAGGGCCAGTCGGGCGGATCGGGATGACATATGGGGTTCTGCAAAGGCCTCTATATATCAATAAATTTTAAAAAAATGCCCATTATTTCTTCAACCTCATTCATTAGTCAATTATGAATAATAAAATAATCATTATTCATTCTCTTTTTTTCGCCGTACGATGGTAAGTCCGTCACGAACGGTTAACATGACTTCTTCCACACGCTCGTCGGCGGCAACCATATCGTTACATGCATCAATGGCACGCGTCTTCTCATTATCAGGCTTAAGCACTTTTCCACTCCAAAAAACATTATCGATAAGCATCAGTCCGCCCTCATTAAGCCGGGGAACCAATGCCTTAAAATACTTAGGATAATTCACCTTGTCAGCATCAATAAAAATAAAATCAAAAGACTGTTGGAGCCTCGGGATTGTCTGCATGGCCGGGCCCATTTTCATCGTAATTTTATGACCGTGTTTACTCTGCGAAAACGCCTGGCGGGCAATCTTCTCGTATCGCTTATTATTATCACATGTTATCAACGCTCCGTTTTCAGGAAGCGCCCCGGCGATACGCAAGGCGGAATATCCAACAAAGGTGCCGATTTCCAGGGCGGTGGCCGCTCCCGAAATCTTAATCAGGATCGCTATTAACTCCCCTACCACTTTCCCGCTGATCATATCAATGTGCTTCAGCTTTTGCTCCGATTTCTTTACCAACATTTTCAAAAGCTCTGGTTCTTCCGTCGTGTGATCCTGCGCGTAAGCTTCAATATCCGGATTAATCAGCTCCATAGATAGCATTAAAATTAGATTTACATTTTCTGAGTCCGTAAAATAGCTACAGATTATAATGCCATCAA
>DASQZL010000125.1:0-6086 GCA_035638715.1 Balneolaceae bacterium | reverse complement strand
CGGATCCCGTCGTAGTTGGGAATCTTGCTGTTCGGGCCCACCCAGATGCCCCCGTAGTTGCTGCGGCCCAGGTTCTCAGCAAACTGCCCGTAGATATACTTGCTGATCCTCACATGCCCCTGGCCCCCGTCCACGGTGATCCGGTCCCGCTGCTGGGCCCACGCATAATGCGTGCTCAAAAAGAACAACATGATAGTAAACGAACAAATAAGCTTCACCCTGGAGTTTGTCATAGTGTGTATTTTAAGTCTTACGTTATATAGAATTGGTATTAAGTTTTAAGCTTTGGCCATCAGTAACTGATTAATTATAAATAATATATGCCTGATTAATCGAGGCTGATAGCTGGGCTAAATAGCTACTTTCCGTGTACAGTGAATTTATCTATAGTTATTGAATGAAAAATATGATTTGGTTTTAAGACCGTTGATGGAAAATTTGGATGGTTGGGCGAATCCGGATAATGCTGTGTTTCGAGCGTGAAAGCAGACCGATATGTATATTTTTTTCCGTATTTACCTTTTACGCCATCCAGAAAATTTCCGCTATAAAACTGTACGCCCGGCTGGGTCGTGTAAACCTCAAGCTCTCGTCCCGAAGCCGGATCATACGCTCTTGCTGCCAAACTCAGCTTATAAGGCTTCGACTTGTTTAATATCCAGTTATCATCGTACCCTTTCGCATATTTCAACTGTTGATTCTTTTCGTTAATGTTTTTTCCTATTTTCTTTGGAGTAGTGAAGTCAAACGGCGTTCCCTTGACCGATGCAATTTTACCTGTGGGGATTTCAGTAGAATCGATAGGGGTATATTTATTACCATTAATCATCATAACTTCATTAGTTATTTTACCACTTCCCGCCCCATGTAAATTAAAATAGGTATGATTGGTCAGATTAATGACGGTCTCTTTATTAGTGACAGCCGTATATTCAATTCGTAATGCATTATCCTGTGTAAGGGTATAAAGAACCTGCACCTTCAGATTACCCGGATATCCCTCTTCGCCGTCTTTTGAATCATAGGTTAACAGCAAATTTCTGTCATTCAGCTTTTCGGCATGCCATATTCTCATAAAAAAGCCCTTATTACCGCCATGTAAGCTGTTCGGCCCGTCATTTTTGGGCAAATGATAGGTTTTTCCGTTAAGTTTAAATGTTCCTCCCGCGATACGATTCGCAAAACGTCCTATAATAGCCCCAAAATAATACACATTATTATTTTTATAGTGCTTCAGGTACCCATTGATGCTGCCGAAGCCAAGGGCCACATCAGCCATTTTGCCGTTCCGATCCGGGGCCAGTATACCTACTACGCGCCCCCCGTAGTTGGTTATGGCCACTTTCATTCCTTTTTTATTTTTCAGGTAATAAAGATCGGTTTTCTTACCATGAATGGTCTTTTCAAAAGCGGATTTTTTTGGCAAGGATGGTCCATCCTGTTTTACCGTAGTAGTAGTATTTCCGGACTTCCCTGCCGTGCAGGAAACCATGAATAACCCTGTTATTAATAGTAGTAAAGCTCTTTTTTCCATTTTTTATTTTTTAATTAATAATGATTAGATCAGAACATTCTTTTGAATCAAGAAGATAAGCTAAATTTTTTATAAATAAACTTTAATATACTGACCCACGAGCAGATACCCACTCGTGAGCCAGTAAGTGCTTCTTAACTATTTTCTATTTAATATCCCGGATTTTGTTTAATCGCAGGATTGGTATTTATCTCTTCTATCGGAATGGGTAAAATAGTCTTGTATGGAACAAACCCTTTAAATCCGGCAACTCGATTCTTCAAATAATTTAATTTTTTGGAACTTTTTAGCCAGCCCCACCTGCGAATATCATCATAACGTTTACCTTCACCGGCGAATTCTAATTCCCTCTGGTGCACGATCTGTTGCATCACCTGTTTTTGGGTATCTGTGGCAAATTCAGCCTCCCGGTTCGGCAAATTGGCGCGGGCCCTTATTTTATGAATATACTTGGCAGCAATGGCCTGATGACCGAGATCATTTTCTGCTTCGGCATACATTAATAAAACATCTGCATATCTCATAATGCGATCATTGACATCGCTCCCCTTGGGCTGGCTGCTAATATTTCTATGATTGAACTCATACTTTGCCCAATAGATCTTGTGGGAATTCTTTCCATATACCTGTGCGTAGCTATTTCCATAAACATCAACTTTGGGATTATTGAAAATGATGGTGGCAAATAAGCGCGGGTCGAGATTACCATTAATCGTTTTCTCCTTTTTAAAATCATTTAAAAGAGCATGGCTCGGTCGAATATCTGCCCACCCATAGCCGTCAGGTGCAAATTCCATCGTTCGGAGTTGTGTATTTTTCCAACTGGCATTTGGCGTCAGGTTAACCGCTTCTCCCTGGTCGCCCGGTCTTAATACACTGCCACCTCCGGTATTGGTAAAATTGACTTCAAAAATCGATTCCTTATTATGTTCATGTTTAGTACCAAAATTCCAGGAATAGTTTTTAACGAGGTGATAAAGTCCGGAATTTATAATCTTTTTAAACTCATTTGCCGCATCACTGTATTTTTTTCTAAAGAGATAGATTTTACCCAAAAAAGCAGTAGCCGCTCCCCATGTTGCCCGTCCTTTATCGTTCGGCCAGGTTTGAGGTAATACTTTTTGGGCCTGCTTAAATTGATCAGTGATAAAATTGTATACACTATCCGGCGAAGCCTGAGGTTGGCTTACATCTGAGGTCTTTACGGGTTTCGTAATTAGGGGAATATTTTTGTATATCTTCAGAAGCTGAAAATAAAGCAAGGCCCTCACGAATTTTGCCTGTGCCATAATTTTGGCCTTTTTTTGTTTATTCATCTTGATATTTGGGACATGATTGATCTCCTGATTGGCCTCGTATATGGCATGATAAACATTACGCCACGTAAAAGGTACCGCACCTGCAGAACTCGCCGAGTAACTAAAGTCATTTAAGTTATCCAAAACATTCCACGGGCTACGCGCTACCGCTAAATCAGACCTGATATTCTCGATACTTGGAATCCAGCGGCCAAAGGCTCCATCCAGTCTTAACCCGCCATAAACCGCATTCAGTCCTTTCTGGGCGTCACTGGCATTTTTCCAAAATTGCTTTACGGTCGTATTGTTTGGATCCTTAACATTTAGAAAATTACTTTTGCAAGAGGCCAACAACAATGCAAATACCAACAAGCTTATCAACTTTAAATAACGCATAATATTTAATTTAAATATTGGATTATAATTAGCAACAACATCAGATTTCATTGTTATTGTATGATTAAAATTTGAGATTTATACCAACACGGAATATGCGAGGATGAGGCCACGCACTTTGATCAACACCTTTATAAAACAATCCATTATTAAAGATATTGGTACCGGATTTCGATGTTAAACCTCCCGATACGCGACCTGATGTTCCAAGTGAGGGATCAAGCCCCGGATAACTTGTAACTGTAAATAAGTTATTAGCTTCTAAGAATAACCGGAGTTTCTGAATGCCCAAAGTACCCTTTAAGGGTAAATTATAACCAAGCGTAAAATTTTTCAATCTGAGATAGGTGCCATCATAGACCCATCGGTTCGAATTGCGGTTATTTGCATTGGGATCATGTAATACAGCACGCGGATAATGAATATTATTTGTATGATTTTGGGGCGTCCAATGCTTCTTGAGATCGACAGCCATGTGATTATTATAATCTGCCATATTATTTACAAGTCGCATCTGATCGCTGAAAATTTTATTTCCATACGTTCCATTGAAGAAGAAGGAGGCAGTAAAGCGGTGTAACTTGAGATTAATCCCCAATCCGTAGCTAAAATCCGGCCAGGGACTACCAATAAACGTTCGGTCTTTTGCATTAATCTTGCCATCTCCATTCAGGTCTTTGAACTTGATATCACCCGGAGCCGTCCCAGGTCGCTGGGTGGCATGATTCTTAATCTGTTGCTTGTTCTGGAAGATGCCGGTTGCCACGTATCCGAAGAACTCTCCGACCGGATGTCCAACGGCCGTTCGTGTATCTCCGATCGTTAAAGGCAAAGCATTCTTTCCGCCGAGTGAGGTCACCTTATTATGTATGGACGTTATGTTTGTATTCACTTTGAAATGAAGAGCACCGATGTGACTTCGGTAACCCGCGCTTACTTCTAATCCGAAGTTCTTAATGGAAGCGGCATTCTTTGATGGATTTGCCGCTGATCCCAGTGATCCCGGAAGCGGGACCCCAACGAGAACGTGTTTTGAAAGATTATTGAAATAACTAATCGAAAGGTTCAACTTGTTTCTGAATAACTTGGTATCCAAACCAATGGTCCTGGAAATCAGGGTTTCCCATTTAAGATTTTTGTTTACCAGGCTTTCCTGAATTGCTCCATGAGCAATTTTATCGTTAAAGCTGTAATCCGCATAATTATTAATTAGTGCCTTTGTAGCATAATCACCGATGCGCTGGTTTCCAACTTTTCCCCAGCTGGCCCGTAATTTCAATTCGTTCAACCAGCCAACATTTTTCAAAAATTTCTCATTACCGATTCTCCAGCCAACAGAAAAAGCCGGAAAGTTACCATATCTGTTGCCTGCTGCAAAACGGGATGACCCATCACGACGAAAGGATACCGTCGCCAGATATCGATTGCCATAATTATATTGTAACCGGCCGTAATAGGAACGCAGTCTACTTATTAATTTTTCACCAGAAGCCAATGTCGAATTAGCGGCATTAAGCACCAAATGATAGGGTTTGCTATAACCGTTTCCGGCACTATATACATGGTTGAGGCGAAACCTTTGCTGGGTGAAGCCCGCTACAACTTTAATATGATTTGATGCAACATCAGCATGGTAATGCAAAGTATTATCAACTGTTGTTTGAATATTATGGTTTGATGTTACCCGAAGATGGCCTACATGGTCAAAGAAGAAATAGCCCAGATTAAATTTCGGTTCAAACCAATTCTCCTTAAAATCCCTGTAATCATAGGCCAAATTAATTTTATAACTTAAGTTCTTAAGAATATTTATTTTACCATAAATATTGGCCAGTGCACGCGTCACATATTGTTTTCGGTGTTCCAGGTGATCAACTCCTATAGTATTCATTGCCAACCCCTGCGATATACCGGACTTTGGCCCTGAATATCCCCCTTCATGGCTGGGATCATGTACCGGTAAAATGGGAAGACTGTGCAACGTTTCGCCTACCAGCGATACACCATTATTTATAATAGATGTTTGAGGCGTATTAATCGATCTTGTAAGCCATATATTTTCCCCAACTTTAAATATACCTTTATTAAATGTTGTGTTTACTTTTCCGCTGACCGCCTTGTATGCCGGCGCAGGACCATTAAATGTGCCCGTATTATTTTGATAGCTTCCTCCTACATCAAAAGTATGATGCTGGTCGCCCCCCGAAATATTAAGCACTTGTTTGTTGGAGTATCCCCGCTCCCATGCCCGGTTCTGCCAATTGGTATTGATATTTTTAACGAAATATTTTGAATTCGGATCGACTGCTTTTTGCGCACCACTTAAAGTCAGACCTGCATTCGTTATCTCTTGCTGCATCAATTTTTCATATCCTTTTCTCCCCAGCATATTCAAGCGTTGATGGACATTTTCGGTCCCAAATGTCCCCCTGTAAGAAATTTGCAGAGGCCCCGGATGACCTTTTTTGGTTTGTACCAACATAACGCCATTTGCTGCTCGTGATCCATAAATGGCCGAAGCGGAAGCGTCTTTTAATGCCTGTACTGACTGAAATAAACTCGGATCAAAGTCTATGATATCAGGAACCTGGATACCATCTACGACCCAAAGTGGCCTGTTTGCGCCAAAAGTACCAATTCCACGCACGTGAATAGCGGGTGCCTGCCCCGGCGCCCCGGAAGTTTGAACTGTTACGCCAGCTATTTTATCCTGAAGAGCACTCGCAACAGAAGTTTTATAAGAAGACTGGTTTAATTCATTCATGTTAACACTCGAAATGGAAGCAGTTATATTTTCCTGCTGTTGCTTCCCATAGCCAACGACCACCATACGCTTACCGGAAATAGTTGTTGGCTTC
>DASQZL010000124.1:0-3138 GCA_035638715.1 Balneolaceae bacterium | reverse complement strand
CGCATGAATTTTTTAAAAACACTCGCTGCCGCAACACTTGGTACCATTTTAGCTTTTGTCGTTATAATTTTTGCGCTCTTCTTCATTTTTATGGGTATTGCCACCAGTTTTGGCCATAAGAAAGAACCGACGGTA
Source organism: Balneolaceae bacterium (assembly GCA_035638715.1). Taxonomy (GTDB): domain Bacteria; phylum Bacteroidota; class Rhodothermia; order Balneolales; family Balneolaceae; genus SMO-BIN1. Next base: position 3,003 of record DASQZL010000124.1, on the reverse strand, counting down.
GCAAATAATTCTGTTCTCAAGATAAATATCAGCGGCTCGCTGCCTGCCCGTTCATTGAATACGCCGATAGAAGATTTTCTGAATCCTATCTCAAAAAAAACGGTTTCATTACAGACCTTGCGAAATAATTTACAAAAAGCAGCAGCCGATAATAAAATAAAAGGCGTTCTTTTGGATGTTCACCAGGTCAATGAAGGCTGGTCGAATCTCCAGGAGGCCTACCAGGCCATCAGCCAGTTCAGAGATTCTACAAATAAGTTCATTTATGCTACGACTAATGATGCGGGGCTGAACGAAAAAGGCTATTACCTTGCATCGGCCGCTGACTCTGTATTCGTTCCTCCCCTGTCATCTTTCGAATTCGATGGACTATACACACAGATCTCATATTATAAAGGGCTTTTTGACAAGCTGGGGATTAAGGTCAATATCGCCCGTCACGGCAAATATAAAAGCGCCGTCGAGCCATTTTTCAGAAAACACATGTCGCAGGCAGACCGCCACCAACTCAGTCAGCTTTTGGACGAAACTTCCCACACATTTTTACAGGCGGTCAGTCGCAAATCGGGCAAGAGCATCACTCAACTGAATAACCTGTTGAATCAAGCGCCGCATCTCAGTGCTTCATTTGGCTACAAAGAGGGCATGATAGATTCGCTCATGTACCACAGTCAGCTTGATTCGCTCATAAAAAAACGCATAGGCCTGTCGAAAAATAAATCATACAACACTATATCGAGCGATGATTTTGCAAGGGTAAGTGATAAATCTGCAGGTTTGAATCGCCCCAATGCTGAAGGGACCATTGGCGTTATTTATGCAGACGGCCCAATCATGAATGGACAGGGAAATGTCAATCCGTTGCAAGGCCGGCAAATAATCACCGCTCCCTGGTTTCGAAAACAACTGAAGCATGTCACTGATAACAATGATATAAAGGCGCTGGTCATACGCCTGAATAGCCCCGGCGGGTCGGGAAGTGCCTCGGATGCCATCTGGAACATGATTCGCCAGACTCGTAAAAAAATGCCGGTTATTGTCTCTATGGGGCCTGTTGATGCCTCAGGCGGTTATTACATGTCGGTTGCCGCTGATACGATCGTAGCCGAACCCACGACCATAACCGGTTCGATCGGGGTATTCGGGACAAAATTCGATGCCAAACAATTTTTTAATGACAAGCTGGGCATAACGTTCAGTGATGTGGAATCCAATAAACATGCCGACTGGCTATCGCCGATGCATCATTTTACGCCAAGCGAACAAAAAGCCTTTAAATCAGAAATCACCTCTTTTTATCACACTTTTTTGGCCCGTGTTGCTCAGGGGCGCGGGATGACGACCCAGCAGGTGGACCAAATAGCCCAGGGCCGCGTATGGACTGGCAGGGACGCCAAAAAGCATCATCTGGTTGATCTTCTTGGCGGGATGGACAAGGCCCTCCATGTGGCTGCAAAGAAGGCCGGAATAAAACACTTCAGAACGGAGAGCTTCCCCAGAAAGCAAAATTTTATCCAGCAACTCATGCATGCTACAAACGATCAAATCCACACGATGCTTCGCGGAACGTTTTTGGGCAATGAACATGTGCAGAAATTGCATCAGGATCTGTCGCTCTTAAAAAAACGCGGTGCATTACTTCTTTTACCCTGGAAAATCAAAATTCAATAATAGTAGAATTTCTAAAAAAAGTTTTTAACTTGGTAAAAGGATAACGGAGAGTGAATGTGTAATGCCTGCAGTTGATACCGGCTTTGTGAAACCGGATTTTTGATATCATTTGCCGGCTTAAAAAAATATTTGAAATTCGATGAAGTTAGGGCGTTTTACGATAGAACAACTGAATGAAGGACAGTTTGAATTTTATCCGGATGGAGACATCATACATCATCCGGTATCGGCTTCCGGGAAACACGCCGACGTGCAGGGAAGAAATAATTTACTGGCTGGTATCAACCCCATTTATGTCACCGATGGCACCCATAATATCTTATTGGATGCGGGGCTGGGCCGTGGATTCAATATAAAAAATGTTAACAAATACATCTCTAATGTGCGCACAAACCTGAATATTTTCGGGGTTGATCCGGCTGAAATTACTCATGTTATTCTCTCTCATCTTCATTATGACCATGTGGCCGGTGCCAGTTATACGGATGCTTATTTAAAAACACGTCCGACCTTCCCGAATGCTCGCTATTATCTGCAGCAGGATGAGTGGGATTTTGCCGTTCGGCAGGTGCAAAATCAATCAATACAGTCACCTTTTTATAATCTGGATGACCTGTATCGCCTGTACGCCGATTGTTATTTTGAATTCATTGAAAAAGATGAAGCTGAAATTATTCCGGGGCTAAGCATTGTTAAAACCGGCGGACATACGCCTGGACACCAGGTGGTGCGTATACAGGACCAGGAAAAAAAGGCCTATTACCTGGGCGATTTAATAGCTACTCCCGATCAGCTTAATATATATGATCTTAAAGGGACCAATTCGAACCGGATTACTGCAAAAAAGATGAAAGTAAAATTGCTTAAAGAAGTATTCCGGGAAAAAGCACTTTTGTTTTTTTATCACTCGGTGCACTCTAATGTGGGGTGGCTCCAAAAAGACGAAGATCGCAATTACGTGCTGCGCGAAATTTAGTTTTTTTCGGATCAATTCGATGGCCAGCGCGAATACGGATTTGCCCTACATTTCCATGATTATATGCTTTATAAAATGATCTCTACCGATCTTTGCCAGGGGCCTCCTTTGGGAAAATTCTTTCCTCCGTGCCTTCCATCGCGGCATTAAAGGGTCTTTGGCATAACTTACCTTTTTAAAGGGGAGTTCAACCTATATTTACGTTAAGGAAAATTCGAGATAAGAATGCTGGTTTTTGTGCTTTGATTCATATAAACGGCGTATATCCGTTCTTGGTGTTACTTTTGAACGGGCAAAAGTAACCAAAACCCGCCGGTTGGTGAAAAAATAGCTGAATCTGGCTGCCTTCCGCTAAA
>DASQZL010000123.1:0-2665 GCA_035638715.1 Balneolaceae bacterium | reverse complement strand
AACAAACAACAACCTGACACACCATCCCAAACATCCGGGATGGGGCAAAGGAGCCAAGGAAGGATTTTTTTATGCCTTCTAAGTCTTATTTTCACGCCATGAGGTATTTTAGTCTGCAGGTGCAGACATGGCCACAGGCAGAGGAAAAGCAAAATATTGACTATTCGTTATTGACATCATCCCTGAGCCAGCCCTCGAGAGGATTCACCATAATTTGGGGTTTGCGTTGAACATATAGCATTTTATTTATACTCTTTCAGCCGAGATTAATGTAACAAATGGCGATAAAGCACGTATCATACTAAAAATAAAATTGATATAAGATTATGGCTCAACAAACACACAATCACTTTAGTCGCTCAGTGGAAGGGGCCTTTCCGGAATTCGACGATGCAAAACTGCGATCCACCATGCAGGATTTTCTGAGAGAAGAGAAGCCGGAAGAATCAAATATCTGGAATATTGCCACTATTGCCGGCCTTGCCATGTTTTTAGTATGCATGGCATATATTTTACAGCTCATTGGCCTGCAAATTATTCCCGGTTTATCCGAAATATTCACTCCTTTGGCTATTGCCGGAGCGCTGCTTGTCGGTTTTGTGGGATTTGGTTTTTTGGTTGGAGATCGTAAGCGCATCAAGGAAATCATCGAAAAAAGAAGGGAGCAGAGAGCCGATTATTTTGAGGAAGAATTTCCCGCCGATGAATTTGATGCTGAAGAGGATATTGATCTTGAAAAAGAGCTGTTCGGTGATCATGCGTCTGAAAAAAAATCCGGGAAAGGAGCCCAATATCCATTTGATAACTATGCCCTTCGTCAATCTAAAAAATTATATAAATCACGTAGCGACAGAAAAATAGCAGGAGTTTGCGGGGGGCTGGCAAAATATTTTGGAATCAGTGCTACCGTCATTCGGGTATTGTTTATTGTTACTTTTTTTGCCGGATCGGGAGCCTCTCTGCTTATATATATAGCGTTGGCTATCGCGCTCGATAAAGAACCGCGTGAATTGGCTGACGATTATAATTTTTGAGAAGTATAGAATAACGTTGTTCATTCGAACAAGAAAAGAAAACTTTAATCTTTAGAATGGTGATGACTTTTAAAAGGGTGATTAGTCTTTTCGTTTTGTTGAGTGATGAAACTACACCTACTTCGAGAAAAAGAGGGATAGAAGTTATTATCTGGATGATTGCTTATTCTGACGCCTCGGGCATCCAACTGAATTTTAAGATTATTTGTGTAGCTTGGTATTTTCTTTGCGTAACTTTGGGAAAAGCACTTAGCAAAAATAATCAACAGACCCGTGTTTATAACTTTCGAGGGTATTGACGGCAGTGGAAAATCAACCCAAATACAATTACTCAGGGAATGGCTCTCAGAATTGGGGCATTCCGTGCATGTTTTCCGTGATCCGGGCGGAACCGCACTTTCCGAGGAAATTCGGAATTTACTGCTCAACTCTGATTATGATGTTCATCCGGTGACCGAGCTCTTGCTTTTTTCTGCTGCTCGCGCACAGCTCATCAGCGAAAAGGTGAAACCATTGCTGGATCAGGATAAAGTTGTCATTCTCGACCGTTTTTATGATTCTACGATTGCCTATCAGGGCTATGGTCGTTCGTCTCTGCCGCTGGATGAAATAAGAGAATTGAATAAAATAGCCAGCCATAACTGTATCCCGGATATCACTTTTTATCTGAAACTCTCGCTAAGTGAAGCCCAGAATCGTACGGCGCCTCATCCCAAAGACCGGATGGAACAGGCCGGTCGCGAATTTTATCAAAAGGTTATTAAAGGATTTAACACGCTGGCCAAAAAGAAGGAGCGTTTTATTGCTATTGATGCCTCCGGTTCGGCTGATTATACGCACCGCCTGATTCGGGAAAAGATGCAGCAGCTTCTTTAAAAAATTAAAAAGACCATATTTCTTCTTCAAAAAACCGCATTTCAACTGTTCACCCTGTGAAATAGAAAAATTATCATTCTGGTTCTATAAAATAATGGTGACCGGGCAATACTCTAAAGAATGAAATACTCTTAAGTAGTTTTTAATGACTTCTTTTATTTAACAGACTGGATAAAGGGGCAATAATCAGTACAAAAATGGCCTGAAAATCAATTGCTGATAAGCCAAATAATGTTTATATTGTGAGGTACAATGGGCAAATGCTATTTAACAAAAATATGCATTCGTTTGTTTATTCCAAATCTATAACTATAACCTTTCAATTTTGAAGTAAATCTAATTATGGCGCATGAAAGAATTGAAGTTGACCTGCCTCTTGCCAAAGTCTATGAATATTTGAGCGATCCGGGTTATTTCCCTCATTTCTTTGAACGGATTCAATATGTAAACAAAATTAATTCAAAAACGTTTGAGTTATTTTCTGAAATTGGAAGCGAAGAATATCAGTGGACGGTTAATATCATTGATGATCTGCGGAATACGCGTTTTGCATGGATAACCATCAATGGTAATTTAAACCAGACCGGTACAATTCGATTCACACCATTAGATAATGGCGAGCGTACACGTGTTGATTTTAATTTGGATTGCCGAACCTTTTATGGCGAACCTGAAGAAGATCTGGCTCAGTTTATACAGGCATTACCTGCTCAGCTTAAGAAAGACCTCGAGCGATTTAAAGAAGAGGCTGAGAA
>DASQZL010000122.1:0-12861 GCA_035638715.1 Balneolaceae bacterium | reverse complement strand
GAAAACGGCTCATCATAGATCCTCAAATCGTTCGCTTAAAGGCCAATTTACCATCAATCAGCGCGTTGCTCCCCCTGCTGATATTCAAAGTTTAAACTTACATCCCAAAGGCCGGAGAAAAGCACCACCGATTATAAAGTTAAATGGTTCGGATCCGCTCACGCTTGAATTTGATTATCTGGGTGATAAGGCACGTCAGTTTAAGTTAACAGTTTCGCACCGTGAAAAAGACTGGAGCAAAAGCCCAATTCCGCAGAATGCGTATCTCAGCGGTTTTTTTGAAACATATTTTAACGGGGGGCAAATGAGTTTTGCCCAAAATCCGGGTTATTTTCACTATTCCTACTCCTTCCCAAACGATCAAATAGACATCACGAAAAGCGGAAATTATCTGCTCTCAGTTTATGATAACGTAACTGGTAAGCTTGTCTTTCGCATCCCATTTTTTGTATATGAAGATGCCGGTAAAATAAAGACACATATTCAGCATTTGTACGCCCAAAATAAAAACGGCCGCCCCCTTGCGCAGCCTTTCAGCATATATCAATACCCAAAATTTGTGCAGCAACCACAGTTTAACCTCTCCTTTAAATATGTTCAAAATCGATTTTGGGGACGTGCCCGCAGCTCAAAATACACTGATACTTCGACCCCCGGAGAGGTGCACTTTCATTTGGGCCGCAACAAGGCTTTTATTGCAAACTATGAATTTACATTACTTGATTTGCGGTCGTTTCAACCCAATGGCCAGAATATTATTAATTTGCAACCCGGTAAAACGCCTCCCGTTGTTACACTTCGCCGTAACATTCAGCAATTCAGCAAAAAAATAACCCACTATCCCGGTTCTGAATTAGGGTTTCCGCGCAATGAATTGCATGCAGAGTACGGGAACATTCATTTCTCCTTAGTAACCCGAAAAACCATCAGTCCGACGTCCAAAATATATATCGTCGGTGATTTTAACGATTGGTCAATCAAGCCGGAATGCCGTATGCACTACGATTCAACCAATCAAATATGGCATGGCAAGGCGTTGGTAAAGCAGGGAATTTATGCGTATAAATATGTTCTTCTAAAAAATAACACCATTGATGACCTTGCCCTTGATCGCAGTTTCACAAACAGCAGGCAGGAATATTTTACCTTTGTTTATTTCAAAGACCCCAATCGAAATTTTGACCGTCTGCTGCAAGTGAAACGTATAGTTGAACATTAAAGCATAGTACAAACTGCCCAATGCGACGCTTGTTATAAGCCGGTAAAGCTATTAAAATTATCACTTGTTTTTATTCTCGGAATGATTTAAAAATCGACTCCGATCGAAATATAATTGACCGGATGACTTCCGAAACCATTCCGGTAATAAGGCCAGGCAATATCCCAGCGTAACGGCAAGCCAAAAACGATTGTACGGAGTCCAAATCCTGCCCCAATGAGTATATCACCTTTGGGCGCTGGCAGCTTTTGACCATTCACATTTACCTTATCATTTTTGCGGATTTGAAAATCAAGCGATGCTTTATTTGTATAGTAAGCATTGGAACCATTGCCACCGCTGAATGCACCAGCTGTACTATAATTGATGGCTTGTCCCCAGGCCATGCCTGCATCAACAAATGCAACCCCTGTTAAATTGTATAATGGCAATATTGGAATTGGTCCCGGCAGCAACGCGGCAAATAACGGGAAGCGAAACTCTGCGTTTGCCAGGCCAAATTTATTTCCGTTGAGGGCAAAATAATCATAGCCGCGAAGCGGAAGGGCCGGTTGTGCAATAAACGATCGCCCAAAGCGGCCTCTGGGTATGGTAGCGTTCGAAAATTTACGATTGAGCCATCCCCGCTCGCCTCCAAGGAAATAGGTCTGTGAATCGCGGCCAAACGACGCACCGGCTGTTCCCCGAACGGCAAAACTATACCGGTGACCAAGATTGAAATACTTACGGAAGTCTCCGAGAACTGAAACGAATTGCAGGGTTTTGCCGGTAATAGGCGGGCTGCCGCTTAATTTCAGAGCATAGCGAAAACCACCTACTGGTGTTATAAGCCCGGGAACTGATTTATCCTTTGTAAAAACTAATTGTGGATAAGCAAAAGATATAGAATGATTGCTTGTGGCATACGCCCCGAGTACCGTATAATCCTGGGCAATATTTACGCCTGCCAAAGTAAATTCAACACGGGAATACTCGTTTAAAGGATATTGGGCAGTAACACCACCATTAAAATATCGATAACGCAGGGCACTATTCCCATAGGTGCCATAGCTATAGGCTGTATGGGAAATATGGTAAATCCAGTTAACACGATTTTTTAGGTCAGCAAATATAAAGGCATATCGGCTATTACGCAGATCAAACTGCAGGTTACTGCCAAATGCGAATTCGTAATTTCCAAGTAAATCACTAAATCTTATTTCTGTGAGCCCACTTGTGCCATAATAGCTATTAATGCCACCACTGGCATAGACCAGATCAGGACTGAATTTCAGACGATATTTTTTGGGAATATAGCGATCATCTGGTGTCGTATTATTGCTGACTTTAAAAACATTTTTATGTAAATACTTACTTGTAAAAGAAGTATCCTGCGTAACTTTTTTGCTGAAGACGTAATGACGAAAGTTGATATTGTTAGGATTTTGCTTCTTCGTAGTGTCAGGTTTCGTCGTATCAGCGGGAGTGGTATGGGAAGCAGCCGTAGCTTTGCCGGTTGTATCAGCCTTGTTGGCCGAGGTGTTCAGCAATGAATCTATCCTTGATGAAGGTGCTGATTTGCTGGAATTTGAATGAACCATGCCTAAAAATTTCTTGCTCCGCGCTATTTGTTTAGCATAACCAATAGCCGGTACAAGCTGAGACAATTTCTCACTGTCACGCCGCTTTGCCCAATGATTATCAGTTAACGGATGGTTCTTTGCACGCGAAAACGGCGCCGAAATAGTGTAAATATCACGCCCCTTTTTATCTATTGTACTTACCGCCAGTCGACTGCCATCCGAACTTATTGATATTTGATTGGCACCTGTTTGCAGGTTAGTCAGTGGCGTTGTCGTACGATCGGACAGATTCATTTCATAAACATTGGGAATACCGTTCTTATCGGAGATAAATACCAAGCGCCCGTTGCGGGTGGTCTTGGGTTCTGTTTCATCCCATTTTGGTGTTTTTGTCAGCCGCTGCAAGCGATTGTTTCCCAAAGTAAGTACATAAATATCGGTTGAATACATGGCATTGGTAGCCAGAAGATCCACGTTATCCTTGACTTGCCCAAGCTGCAGGTTATTTCCACGGTCCGATGCAAAATAGATTTTTTTCGAATGAGGTCCCCAGGCGGGCTCTCTGTCCGTAAAAACATCATTCGTTAAATTTTTAAGCTTGTGCGTTTTTATGTTATACAGGAATAAATCCTGGAATGAGCCGACATGACCGGTAAAACAAATTTTCTTTCCATCCGGAGCCCATGCTACGGAACCAATGCCGTCAAGCTTGGGGAATCGGATATAATGGGTTTGTCCGGTTTTGTAATCCACAATTGCTAACTGATCCTGCCCTTTAGCTGTAGCGGACAAGGCCAATTTTTTGCCATTAGGCGACCAGGTAAGATTGGGAGTCAAAAGCGTCAATTGGTGAAAATGGGTATTCCCCGCACTTTTAACGAGTGTCTTAAGTTTTTTACCGGTTGTAGCATTGATCACCACCACATTCAACGAGTTTCCGTGATTGGTAATCAACGCAATTTTATCACCACTTGGTGAAAAAGCCGGACTGGTATTGAAACGGCCGGTCTTTCCACTTTTTGTCAGTCTGTTTGCAAATTCACTGATATCCTCCCGTTTAGCCACTTCCGGTGAATACCGTTTTTTGTAGTATTTTCTCCACCGTTTTGTTATCTGTTTAATTGAGAGCCCCAACGCACTTTTAAAGGCAGCATTTACATTCCGGTATTTTTTCATTTTTTGATAAATTTCAGTGATTTTACTGCGACCGTAAACGTTCGCAATAAAATTCCAGAACGACTCCCCAACCCGGTACTTAAAAAATCCTCTAACCTGATCAAGGTCTTTGGGCAAATAATTATTTATGACAGCATCCCGGATATACATCGATGTTTCCGTGTCAAACCCCTTTGACTGAAATTCAGCCATACCTTCACGAAACCATGATGGAATCTGTATGGCATTACCTGACAGTCGTGATTGCACATTGCCACCATACCATAATTCATTATTTACTGCATGGCTTAACTCATGCTGCAACGTGCTGCGGAACTCTCTGTAATCACCACTGAATGGCACGACAACCCGGTTTTTATAAGCGCCAGTCACTCCTCCAATACCCTGGGCATGAATGGGCAGGGGCACCGCATTATTTTGCTCGAATGCACCTTGTGATGAATAAAGAATGATTGATATACGCTGAGAAATTTTATAATCAAATAAATGCTCCAGCTCCTTTAACGAAGCTTCTGCATCGATCGCAGCAAAAGTAGCCAAATCATAATTTTGACTTCTGTAATAATAGATGTCAAAATGCTTCGATTGTATATACCGCCAATTATATGAGTGATATTTAACCTTATTTTTACCAAACGAAAATGTCTGGGCCCGGCTCTGCTTCACTCCTGCAATAGATAACGCCGAAAAAAATATGATTGTAAGTATGAACTTGTAACAATTTGTATATTTCTTCATAGTGATAAAAATTAGCTAAATTTGCCGGATCATATTACATCTCATTAAAGTAACCGATTACTAACAGTAATATTATTAACACTAAAAACTACTTTCGATTAACAGCTAAGGGGAATAGTCCCCGAAAGCCAAAGCAACTAAGTCACCTAAAAATATTTATTCGATCAGCTGAAATTCATTCAATCAACCAACACGAGATCGATATGACGCCGTTTGATGTCCGTTTTTACAACCTTAACCCTGACTTCCGTTCCCAATTGATATTTTACGCCATGAGAACGACCAATTAAACAATGCTGTTTTTCATCATACTCGTAATAATCGTCTTTCAGGTCACTGACCCGAACCATGCCTTCACAGTACATTTGTTCTAATGTAACGAAAATTCCATTTTCAATCACGCCGCTTACCACACCATCAAATTCTTCACCCAGGTGCTGGCTGAGATATTCAACCTGTTTAAGCTTCACAGATTCACGTTCAGCTTCAACGGCAGCACGCTCGCGTTCACTGCAATGCTCACCCATTTTTTTTAGTTCGCGGTATTCGTAACCTGGCTGACCGGCTTTGTAGCTTTTCAGCAACCGGTGCACGACTACATCCGGATAGCGCCGGATGGGACTGGTAAAATGGGCGTAATTCTTAAATCCGAGACCGAAATGTCCAACGTTATCAGGATGATATTCTGCCTTGGCCATGGCACGCAGCATCATATCATTAACGGTCATTTCTATATGAGTGCCTTCAACCTTCTTAAGGAGCTCATTAATACTTTTGGGGTCAATATTTTGGTGCACGTCAAATTGAATCCCAAGTGGCTTAACTGCTTCCTGTACATTTTGCAGTTTTTCCATATCCGGCTTATCATGGATCCGGTAGAAAAATGGAAATAAGTCTTTATCTTTTTCCTCCTTCGATGCAATTCGCAAATCTCTAATAAGGCGGGCCACCGTTCTGTTGGCCATAAGCATGCACTCCTCAATAAGTCGATGAGCGAAAAGCCTCTTTTTGAGCTTTACATCAATCGGCTTGCCATTTTCATCGAGTACAAATTTCGGCTCGGGCGTTTCAAAATTGATGCTGCCCTCTCTGAACCGCCTGTCAAGCAAAATATGAGCCAGTTTAGCGGCCATCTGCATGTCCACAGAAAAAGGACTGTCTTTGCCGTCAATGACTTCCTGGGCCTCCTCGTATGTAAATCGCTTGTTTGAATGAATAATTGTTTGCTCAACATTATAATCAATCAATTTGCCGTTGGGGGCAATTTCCATAATGCAGCTATAGGTAAGCTTATCTTCTTCGGGGCGCAAGCTGCAAACGCCATTGCTGAGTTCCTCCGGCAGCATGGGGATCACCCGATCTACCAGATAAACGCTGGTCCCCCGTTTCAGCGCTTCTTTATCGAGCACCGAGTCGCGAGGCATGTAGTGGGTCACATCCGCAATATGGACGCCAAGTTCATAATTACCATTATCCAATAGATTGATGCTGATGGCATCATCGAAATCTTTGGCATCCTCCGGGTCTATAGTAATAACCGTTTCATCGCGCAAATCTTTGCGACGTTTAATTTCCGTTTCAGGTATATTTGTATCAATATTATCAACATATTCCTTTACATTTTCCGGAAATGGTGTTTGAATGTCATTTTCCGCCAGAATGGAAAGCAGATTCGCATCGTTGCTCCCTTCCTTACCTAAAATCTGGGTAATCCGCGCCTCCGGCAGCGACCGGGGATGAACCCAATTTACCAGTTCAAAAATGACTTTATCCCCCGGATGAGCACCATTCAATTGTTCAGGAAGAATAAAAAAGTTCGTATGCGCCGAGTTTTCATCCGGTTGGATGATATAATTCTGCTTTCCTTCTTTTTTAAGCGTTCCGACATAAATATCTCGTCCGCGCTCTTTTACATTAACCACTTTTCCCTCCTGCCGGCCGCCCCGGCCCTTGCCACGAAAAAGTTCCACCTCAACGATATCGTCCTGCAGGGCGGTACCAAGATGCTTGTTTTTTACGCGTATGTCTTCTTCAAAGCCTTCAGCAATTAAATATCCTGTACCGTGACGGCTGATATCGATACGGCCCTCTACAACATTCGACCGATTATTTTGCATTCTATTACCGGCCCACTGAATATCCCCACCATCTTTTTTGACAATTAAATTTCGATCAAATAACGTATTGATCGTATTTTTCAGCGCCTGATTATCATTTTTCCCTTTTACTTGTAAAATTTTTTGCAACTGATTGAATGGTAATTGTGCATCGGGATTCCGCTGCAAGATATCAATCAATATATTTTCAAAAACTTTCTGTTTTTTCTTAGTCATTAAAACTTATATTATATATTTGTATTCTTAATTTTTCTTCTTAGTAGTATTATCCGTCATTTTTATAGTTTTCCGGGCCCGATTTTTGAAATCAATAGGTTTTTTCCCGACCAGCTTCCGAAAGAAATTTTTCACCTTGTGTGCCAGCTCCTGCCACGTATTAAACTGGACCTGAGCCTGAACGCCCGCCCCGTTGACAGTCGGAATAATTTCACTTGTTTGGGCTGTGGGAGTCAGGGTACTTAATGTTAAATCCTCACGGTGAAATGCTGTTAACGATAAATTCCTATTCAACCGATATGTCGCCCCAAGATTACCAATACGCTGAATGACCTTCGTGTCAACACTTCCACCTGTTAAATAACCTTCACGGTGAAAGATCAACTTATCATTTAACAAACTCAATCCAATTCCCAGATCAATCTGATTGTACTGATTAAGCCTGAAATCAAAATTAAAGTGTGTAGAATTGCTCTTTAACAGGGAGTTTATCTGTCTTGAAACCAGTGGACTGATGACCTGGTTTGAAAGAATAGGATTGATAAACGTCGAACTTCGGGTCAGCGTGCTGGTAAGCTGATTGGTCTGGCTGGCTGAAGTGCCGGTAGCCAGGAAATTGCCGGTCAGCAAAATACTGGCCGCTTGTTTAAATCGCTGCTGTTCATTACTGTTAATTTGATTTATGGCATATTCCAATTCTGTATTTGACGCAATGTTAAACGTGTTGGGAATCTTAAGATGAATATCTTTCTGCAGCTGTTGCATTGTTCCGGAAAGCTGAACAACCAAATCTATTGGAACACGCTGTGGAATATTGCCTTTCCCGGGTTGATTTACAGGGTTGTTAAGCGATGAAACGGTTGGCCGGGCGTGATAAACCGCCTGAATATTCAGGCGGGCATTAGCGGGCGGGCCTTCCCAGACAATGCTCCCCCCCGGATTAATATCAAACTTGCGGGAAATAATTTCCCCGCTGACAAACTGATACGTACCCCCTTCCACTGAAAAATGCCCAAACAGTTGCATATTTCCATCATGCATAGTCAGCCTTAACCGCCCGGTTCCGTTGGCAGTGACCCCTTCATGAGTAACCGGATCGAAGATGAGACGCACGTTAATGGGATTAGTGGCAACAAATTGTAAATCAAGATCAAAACGCTCGCTGAACGATAAGTTTTGCATCGCCGTACGCCGGTTTTCTCCATTCCCATTTGATTTTGCAAGCTGTTTTCCATTTGATTTATTTCTTTTCGTCTGTATAGCGCTTAGTGAATCGACAAATTGAATAAAACTGTTGGTGGTGTTAAACTGGGTTTCCGTGAGAAGCGGTATACCAAACGTTGAATTTCGTGACACCCGGATTGCCTGCGAGCTCCGAAGTTTAAGATGCGTCGTAGGGCCGTCTAAACGAAAACTGCCGGAAGCCGCCATATCACCAAAAAAGGGTGTTCCCGGCGAATAACCACTGTTTAAGAATTTCAGATCATTCAAATTCATCCGTAAATGAATGAATTTTACCGGCTTAAAATTATTAAGATCAACATTTCCCGTGATCATCCCCGTGCCGCCCTGGTCATCATTTACTTTAACATGACCAATTTGCACCCCCTTCTTACTGCTGATTGAAATCGGACCTTTTAAATAATAATTCGTCTTAAACAGGGCCGGCTGCACTTTGACACTGTCGAGTTTTAAATCGGCATGGAATTGGAGGTTCTGCAGGTTTCCGGATACGGCTCCAGTTCCATAAGCCCGCCCGTTTACCTGGTTAAAGATATTTGGCAGCAGTAAATGAAATACCCACATATCCATTTCTTTGAAATTTGCATTGAAATGGAGAGCAGTATGCTGGTTGCCACTCAAACCGGCAGGCTTAAAATATCCTTTAAGCAATATATTTTGGCCAATGCCATTATTCGATTTTAGATACTGCTTGTACTTGGAAGAATCGGTAAGGATTTTCAAACGCGTATCATAATGATCCGCTTTCTTGTTAAACCTGCTGGTGAGCCGAACATCCCCGACTAACCGATTTTCTAATTTCAAGCCGTCTACAAACAAATTGCCTTCTATGGAAGGCTGGCGCGTAAGCGATCGCGTTTGCAATTTTCCATTCAGGCGACCGGAAAAATTAATCCTTCCACGCAACAGGTTTGATATGCGGGCCAGGTTGACCTGGTGGATAACATATTTCAGGGAATCACTTTGATATGGACTAAGTATCCCCTCGAGGGCAAAATATCCATTTCCATTTCTGAAGCGAAAATTATGGAAAATAACTTTCTTATTCCGGTTATAGGTAAACTGCGGCGTCTCTTTCGTCTGCCATGCATACTTATTGTTTCCAAGAAAAAATTTATCAATCGTTACCTTTATATTCTGCCGGGACAGTGTTGAGTGCATTTTTAAATCAAAATGCGCCTTCTTCGAGAAACGCTTTACCTGCTGTGCATAATACAGCGAATTATGCCGGTAATTAAGCTGCATCGTTACCGTATCCATTTTTACCAAATGCGATTTTATACTTCCCGCGGTGTTCTTTACTGTTAAGTTCCCCGATTTTTTAAGGGTCTTATTATGGTTGAAACGGCCGCGGATCTGACTGACGGCATCGGTGATATCAATATTATTGACGCTGATTGTGTCCGATTGAATGTTCGATGAGAATTGCAGATTAGTGGAATCGGCCTGCAGATTAAAATCAGCTGTCAAATTTGAGCTCACTTGTGGGAAACCCGGCAAATAGCGCTTAATTAATTTTAGATTTTTCGCTTTAAATTGGCCCTTCAGATGAAGCGGGTTCACCTGCGGAGCCCTCTTTTGGGGCACATAAGCTGTGCTGTCCAGCCGAATTTCCTTGTCCATCCGCTCTTTAAAATAATTACTCCAGTAGGTCATCTGGTGCGAAATATTCGTCGGTTTTAAATCTCCCCTGACTGTCAAATCAAAAGGAGAGCTGTTTATCTTTAGCGTCCGGCTGGCCATATCCGGTGAACTCAATTGTACGTCAAAATGTTGCGCCTGCACTGGTTGCCCATCGATGATCGACTTCAGAACATTCAGCTGCACTTTACCGTACACCTGATCTAAAGACGTTCCTTTTATGTTGATATTATAATTTGCATTTAAACGCGTTGAATCGACCGCCGTTTTGGCTAAAAAAGCCGGCACATTTAAATTGCGCGTCTTGCCACGCAGGGTGATAGGCGGATATTTTGCATTAAAATTTGCATTTCCATTGCCCGATATTAACTGCCTGTTATTGCGATACACATAATCGACGTACATCAATCCCTGCTGCAGACTCGTATTTATATGAAGACTGTCAACCTTCACCTTATTTACGAAACTATTCCAGGCTGACGCCTTCAAATTTAGTGTTCCGGTTTTTAAAGACGTATTTTGTCCGGAGACTTGAGCCAGGACGTTCAGATTTGTCGTATCGATTCTCGTGCTGGTAAATGGGCCTACATCCAAATTTCTGGCAGACAACAGCCCTTTATAACGATAAGGAGCGGCAAGTTGTCCCTGTGCCTGCAGATCAAATGATCCGAGTCCGCTGCTACCCTGTAAATTCACAGAAACGGAATCTACTGTTCCACTGGCCTTTCCTTTCACATTCAGCTTTTTTAATGCAGCATACTGGCTATCCCTTACCGCTTTGGCAAGCATTTTCATATTTTGTTCGGGGATTGCCAGCGTATCGATATTTAAATTATAAGCAAGTTTATTTTTCCTGAAGAGGTTATCGACATTTCCATTCACATTAAGATGGCTGGCTCCTACACTCATGGCAAATTTTTGCAATTGCAGGGCATTTTCTTCACCACTGATATGGACGGAGAAGTTGAGTGGTTTCTGAATTTCGGGTAATCTCGGAAGAACATCGGAAAACTCCGTAAGCTGCAACCGATTTGATTGAACACTGAGATCGAATGTAGAGGATGCAAGTTGTTTTTGCAGCCCTCCCTGATATAAATTGATTCCCTTCACTTTCCCATTCAGCCGAATTTGTGAACGACCTGCTGACAGCCTGAATCCATTAAATTCAAGCACCTGATTATTATTATATACCTGTCCCGAAAGGGCAATATTCCCCGCTTTTACATTTTGTACGTGAGCCGTAAAATTGTTGATATTCAAAAACCGGTGAGCTTTCGTCGATTGAACAAACATTTTAGTATTCACGCGATGGATACGGAGCGGCTCGGGTAATTTTATATTATCCGAAAGATGGTGGAATCGCTGAATATAAAATGATCCGTCTTTAATCGTAATTTTAGGCGCGGTAATTTCAAGATTGGGAATTGGCGGACCCCCGGTAGACTTTTTTATTGCAGACGGTTTCCTTTTCTGCAGTGCGTTTGCCAGCGTGTATCCCCCCGAACCATTGTCTTTAAGTTGAACGGAGGGTTGATCAAGACGCAGGGCTTGAATATTTAGTTTATCCCGGAATAAAGCCCATAGATCGACTTTAACTTTTGCATCCTTTACGCTTGCAAGAGTGTCGGCAGACGCTGATTTTGATGAGGTGAGAATCACATCCTGCAACTCAACCTTAAAAGGCAGAAACCCTTTTAAGGCCCCTATTTTTAAATGCCCTTTATGCGATTGATTAAAATTATTAACAACTTTCTCTGCAATAATACCCTTAGTGGCGCCAAGCTGTAGCAAACCCACTGTTGTTCCTGCCAGTACAATGACGATAACAGCCACTGACAGAACAATTTCCCAGAACAATTTCCAGCCTTTATGTATCCAGCGTACAACCAAAAACTTAGGTCATCAATTAAATTCATTGAATGCTGCCTGCCAGGCATCGGATAATAATGATTCATCTTCACAAGGCTTCAAATAAGGCTCACCCCAATCGTGCAGCAGCACAAGACGAATGGTTTCATCCTTGACCTTCTTATCGCTTCGCATTGCCTCTATCAAATCCGGAATTCGGTTTTTACTTGGCAGCGTTATATCATACAACGTTTTGAAAGGAGCAAAACGTGCCTTATGAATAGCAGATCTGAAATTACCGGCATAATGGGTAGCTGCAATCATGCCTACAAAAACAGCTTCGCCGTGCGAAATATTTCCGAAGCCACTCAATTTTTCCAGTGCATGCGCAAATGAATGACCAAAGTTCAAGTAGGCCCGGATACCGGACTCTTTTTCATCCTTTTGTACGATATCTACCTTAATGGCCGCACTGTCATGTATGAGATCCAGCCACCGTTCCGAGGGTTGAAATCCCTCATTCACCGCTTCCTCAAGCTCATCAAACATAGCCGGTTTTCGAATAGCCGCATATTTAAGCATCTCCGCTAATCCGCCAATCCACTCATGGCGGTCGAGTGTTTTTAAAAATTGCAGATCAGCGAATACAGCATCCGGCTGGTAGAAAGCACCAATAAGATTTTTCCCTTTCGGGTGATTGATACCCGTTTTGCCACCGATAGAACTGTCAACCATTGCTAACAGACTGGTAGGGATATGGATAAGAGGAACACCTCGAAGCGCTGAAGCTGCCGCAAAACCAGCTAAATCGCCTGTAACCCCTCCTCCCGCAGCCAGCAGCGGCGTTGATCGCTCTACAGCATTACTTAAAAGTTCATCCTGCAGGCGCTTCCATTGCTCTGTGGATTTACTTTCCTCGCCCTCCGGAACAGATATGATGTGACATGACTTGAAATACCGCTTACATTGCTCCTTGATTTTTTGGCCGTGCAGGCTTAGCACTTTAGAATCTATCGCTATAAAAACTTTTCGATCTGAATAATGAGCTGAGAAATAATCAATGAGTTCCTGCCACAAATTTATGCCGAGCTGTACCGTGTAG
>DASQZL010000121.1:0-2021 GCA_035638715.1 Balneolaceae bacterium | reverse complement strand
ATCCCGGTGATAATTCAGTGATTGTCCATCTTGATTTACACTGTCTACATGAAGAGGCTTTTGCAGATCGATTTGCATATCACGGGCTTGGTTCGTGACTTTATAGGTAATGGCGTTCCGACCCACAATTGTTGAATCCTTTGGATGAACAGCCACGTGAAGATTGTAATACTTCACATTCCACCAGGCCCTCCATGGCGTATTACTCCCCCGAAGCGTGTCTGCATGAGTAAAAGGAGGGTTAGATTGGCCTGCCGCTCTCAGTGTCAGGACAGATAAAAAAAGTAAAAGAAAAGGCAGGACCCATTTCATAAAACAAATACTTGCATAATTATTAATTTTAAAAATAAGATTAGTATGGAAAATATTTTAGCTGCTTATTCTGTGTACTTTAGTCTCAAAATTTTCGGGTGCTTAAACTGACAAAATTCAGATCTTTAAAAGGGTTCAGGGAAAGATTAAAATGACATTTAAAAAAATTTTATAGAATCTATAATCGATATTCGAAACTTATTACGATCTTTCTTATTCAGGATATAATATTTAAGCTGTCACCGTATTCAAGAAATTATAATCATCATACCTATTTCCCATTAATTATTTTAATAAGAAATAGGTAAAAAGAAAATTTCAAGATTGATTTTGCAAACTTAATACAAAAAATGAACATGAAAGTATCTATAAAATCTACAATAAACTACGAAGGGACTTGACAATTTGATGAACCCCGGCTCTTATATTCAGCTCATAATTCCATCAAATACTGCAAATAAGGGGTTAATTAAATTCATGAATTAGTCAATATAGTATTTAAATTTTCTTATCCAATATATTATTATAGATCAAACAAAATCTAATACCACATTGATCTATCTCGGTTCTCTGCTCATTTCTCATTTTAAATAATTTCTAAATATTCATGCATATTGCAAAGAAAGTTCGGCTCATCACCTTAGTTGCGCTTCTTGATTTACTTTTAATTGGCTGCTTAAAAATTCAGGCACAAACTGTTACCAAAACAGATTACCGGCGGGCAGAAAGATTCTTACCTCAAAACATCCATAAATTGGTCTTTCGGTCTAATGTGCAGCCGCATTGGGCCAGCGATTCACCGGTCTTTTGGTATCGCGTGCATACGAAAAAAGGAGAACAGTATTTTTTAGTTGATGCAAAAAATCAAACAAAGAAACCTTTTTTCAATCAAAAGAAATTAGCAAAGAAACTATCGAATGCGCTGAATAAACATATCAAACCTTATGACCTACCTCTTCACCAGCTCGATTGGAATCATGACAAAAATACTTTCCGATTTCGAAACAAAGGTCATGTCTGGAAAGTGAATCTCAAGACGCTTCAAGTCAGCAGGATTCGCAAAAATAAGCAAGCCAACAATCGACTTTCATCCACTTCCCCGAATGGTAAATGGACCGTCACACGGCAAAATTATAACCTCTTTTTGACGAATAATGAGACAGGAAAAGAAACACAGTTAACAGAAGACGGGACAAAACATTTTATTTACGGGGCGATGTTACCGTGGGCATGGATGAAACAAGTTGGTCCTATTTCAAAAAAAAGTAGTCCGCTCCGATTGGATATTTCCTGGTCGCAGAATTCCAACATGTTTTACGCACCCAAGCTGGATCTCCGTAAAGCCAAAAAAATGTATTTATTGCAAAACGTCCCTAAAAAAGGACTCCGGTCAAGGGTATTTTCATATTACAGGGCCCTTCCCGGTGATGACAGCGTGGCCACCATTCACCCATTTGTATTTAATGTGCAAAGTGAACGCAAGACGCCAATTCAGATAAAACCATACGCTCAGTTAACTCAGGGAAGATGGATTTGGTCGGGGTCAAATTTATACAGTATCCAACGGAATCGCGGCTATAAATCTATCGCTTTGCTTAAAGCCAATACAAAAACCGGCAAAGTTGACACGCTTTTTCACCGCAGCAGTAAGACATACATCGATCCGTTAAATTTCCAATTCAAATTTTTGCCTAAAACTCACGAATTGG
>DASQZL010000120.1:0-6698 GCA_035638715.1 Balneolaceae bacterium | reverse complement strand
ACTTGACGATGCGCTTTACCGTCTTTGATAACCCAAAGGATATTTTGGCCCTGATTTGTTCGAACGGCTCCCACTGGTACCGCAGGCTGATTTTTCATCCTCGGCAATTTGAGTATGGATTTGAAAAACAGGCCATCGGAAAGTTTACGATCTTTATTATTGACCTGTACTTTAACCAGGAAAGTTCGGCTGTCAGTATCAATATGGGGATTAATGGCCACAATCTTTCCTTTTGCGGGCTGATTTTGACTTTGAAAATGCAAGGTGACGGGCAGACCTTTTTGCAGACTGCCGGCATAACGCTCGGGAATATCCATCTTTGCCTCCATCACTGACAGGTTCGTCACTTGGGCTGCGGCCTGTCCTTTATTGACATAATCTCCCTTTTTGAGATCCCGTTTGGTCACAACTCCCGAAAAAGGAGCCTGAATGGAAGTATAATCCAATTTCTGCCGGGCTGTATTTTCAGCTGCCTGCATTTGCTGATATTGGGCTTTGGCCTGCCGATAGGCCGTTACAGCCTGATCCTTATTTTGTTCTGTTGCTGATCCGGCTTTATAAAGCCCCTTCATTCGTTTCATTTCTGTTTTTTTATTATCGAGCGTTGCCTTTGCACTGGCAAGCTGTGCTTTTGCCTGCTGCAATTGAAGCTGAAAATCTTTGGGGTCAATCTTTACAAGAATATCGCCCTTGTGCACGCGGTCACCAATATCAACATAAACCTTTTGAATTTCTCCGGATACTTTGGCTCTTACGGTAGCCTGCTGGCGTGCCTGAAGGGTTCCGGTAGAATGCAGGGTATCCTCGAAACTACGGCCTTCAACCTGTACGACTTTCACATGAGCCGTATCGGCACGAAAACCTGAAGAATCTGCCGCATTTATCGATGATTTAGGTTGATTTTTTTGTCCGCCACTACTGCAGGCAGCCAGCCCGATAACCAACAGCAAGATAATTGCTGCGATCCATCCATTTTGTGTCAGCTTTCTTATAAAAAATTTCATTTTAGTCTCATTTATTCAAAAAAATTTTTTGTCGGATATTGATACTCGATAAAATATTATTGCGGTGAAGCCGTGCCATGCAACAAACATTTTCTTAATCCCGGTCCCGGATCTAATTTCATCATTCAGCATTTTTATTTCTTAGAGAACGTACTTTTTTCTTTACCCATTCTGTTAAATCATCCAGCAGCAAATAAACTACAGGTATGACCAGCAGGGTCAGAAAAGTTGAAGTAATTACCCCTCCTATAACAGCAATACCTAATGGAGCCCGTTGTCCGCCGCCCTCGCTTAATGCCAGTGCGACGGGCAGAAGACCAAAAATAACGGCAATGGATGTCATCAGAATTGGCCGCAACCGGCGTTCCCCGGCTACAAGCATGGCTTTAACTTTATTTTCCCCGCGCTCGCGGGTCTGCTCAGCAAAATCGACCAGCAGGATTGCATTTTTCACCACCAGTCCAATAAGCATTATAACTCCGATAAATGAAAATATATTCAGTGTCGTACCGGTTATTAATAATGCTCCGGACACACCGATCAGGGTCAGGGGGAGGGAGATCATGATAGTAAATGGGTGAATAAATGATTCAAACTGCACGGCCAAGACCATATAAATGATCATAATTGACACCAATAAAGCCGTCATGAGGTATCCAAAAGACCGGCGCATCGTCCGGCTTGAACCAGCCAGTGCGGTTTTCCATTTCGCATTATTGGGTATGTACTTGTGGACGATATTTTGAAGCTCGGTCAGCCCCTCGCCAGCCGAAAGCCCACCCGTAACATTTGCGTAAAAAGTGACTGATTTTAACCGGTTATAACGATTAATAACACTGGGTCCGGTCGTCTTATCAATATTAATAAGGTTTGCGGCCTGAATTAATTTCCCATTATTATTACGCACATGTATCTGCGATAGATTTTTTGCATTTTCCCTGAACGAAGGCCGGGCTTTCATCCGTATTTTATATCGATAACCATTGTGGGTGTATTTGGCGACATCCCGCCCTCCAAAAAGCGTGTAAATATCTTCAGAGATAGCACGTGCACTTACTCCCAGATTGTATGCCAGACTTCTGTTGATATCGACATTTATTTTTGGCTTGTTCATGTGCAGATCCGTAGTAACGCCGACGAAGTCTTTCCTTTTTTTCAGATCAGCAACAACTTTATCACGTACATTGGCCAATTTTTTGACCGAAGGTCCCTGGAGCACAAGCTGGACATCGGCTGTCTTTCCGCCTCCTCCCACATTCGATACCTTTTCAACCGAGAGTTGCACGCCCGGAAATTTGGCATTTAGTAACTTACGCGTGCTATCCATCAGCTGCTGCTGGCTGAACCGCCGCTTACCCGGTTTTACGAGATTAATTTGCATCGTTCCCTGGTTGATATCGCCGCCCCTTCCATCGCCAACAGTTGAAAACACATTATCGACACCGGGTACTTTAAACATCACCTGCTCCATTTTATACAGCTTTTGATTCGTTGCATCGATGGATGTGCCGGTAGGCAACTCGAAACTAACCTGGTACTGTGACTGGTCGGCCTGCGGAACAAATTCGGATCCCAGGAAAGGTAAGATTGCCAGCCCCCCCGCAAAGGCGACAACGGCTATAAAAATCACCCATCCCCGGTGACCGACCGCCCATTCCAGCGCCGATACATACCGGCGATCCAGCCAGTCCAGTATGTCACTTAATATTTTATAAATTTTACCATGTTTCTGGAATCGGCTCAGCCAGCGTGATGATAGAAACGGGGTGATAGTAAGCGACACAAAAGCTGAAATCAGAACTGTTATTGCCACCGTAATCCCAAATTGGAAGAAGAACCGTCCAATAATTCCTTTCATCAATGCTACCGGCAGAAAAACGGCCACCAGCGTTGATGTGGCAGCGATAACGGCAAAACCTACTTCCGAGGTCCCATTTTTTGCTGCTTTCAATACGCTTTCTCCTTCCTCCACATGCCGGTAAATATTTTCAACAACTACAATCGTATCATCAATAACCAGACCGACGGCCAGTGACATTGCCAGCATGGTAACATTATTCAGGGTAAAGTTTAACGCATTCATTATCGTAAAACCGCCAACAAGTGAAATGGGAATGGATATGATACTTATTGCCGTGACGCGAAAATCACGCAGAAATAGGAACATTACCAAAGCCGTCAGGATAACGCCAAAGATAATATCGAACTGAACGCCCGCGATTGAATGTTTGATAAATCTTGACTGATCGGAAGAAACTCTCAGCTTTACCCCGTGTGGAGCAGATGTTCTTAGTTTTTTGAGGCGCTGCCGCACATTATCGGCCACCTTTACCGTATTCGCCCCCGATTGCCGCCGGATACCCAGGCTGACGGTGGGATGGCCATTATAATGAGCAATCGTACGGTAATCTTCAGTGCCTTGTTCTACTCTTGCCACATCCGCCAGGGTTGTAACCTGCCCGTCATGTTCTTTGACAACCAGGTTTCGCATGGCTTTTGCGCTGGAATACTCGCCCTGCACTTTGATGCTGAATTCTTTCTTTTTGCGATCAATACGGCCGCCGGGTAATTCCAGATGATTATTGCGCACGGCATTATAGACATCGGTCGCCGTTAAATTATGGGCTGCCATCTCATGCGGGTTGAGCCAGATTCGAATTTCAGGTTCACGCAAGCCGCTAACTTGAATATTGCCGACCCCACTAACAGAAGAGAGCTGTTCCTTGACTGTTTGATTGGCATATTCAGCCAGCTTCTGATAGTTGATATCACCCGAAACACTTACATACATAATGGGAGTCGAAGCAATATCAACCTGTCGTACCACCGGATCTTTGGCCGCATCAGGCAACTGGGCGCTGGCCAGATTTACTTTTGAACGTACATCCTGCATCGCCGCATTAATATTTTTATCAAGCTGAAATGTTATCACAATGGATGATGCGCCCTCATAACTGGAGGAGTTGATAAAATCGAGCCCCGAGATGGTATTCAACTGCTCTTCCAGTGTATTGGTTACATCCTGATCGACCGTTTCCGGGCTCGCCCCGGGAAGCTTGGTAGTCACCGTAACGACCGGGATATCTATTTCCGGAAATAAATTGAGCCCCATCGATCGATAGGACAAAAAGCCGAAAATAAAAAGCGCGGCCATCACAATAAGTGTGGTCACCGGTTTGCGAATGGAATAATTGCTTATTTTCATTTATAAATACGAATCTTAAATTTCTACTTTTGAAAGTCGACCGAGTGTACGTTTTGAGGTTTATTCTTTACATGAAAACGGAGTTGACCGGTGGCCTTGAGTAATTTCAAATGCGCCAATTCGTAGTTCTGCAAACTCTGAAAATAATTCAATTTTGCTTCGGCAAATGATTGTCGTGCATCAATCACCGATACCTGATCTTGTGTGCCCTCACGATAACCGACTTTAGCTAAACGCAGACCTTCTTTTGCCTGCTTTAACGTAAGTTTTTGAGCTTTAATGGATTTGGAGGCATTTTGCATACCCAAAATAGCGCTATGCACATCGTATAAAACTTGCGCACGCTCATCCAGATAATTTATTTTTTGCTGGCGAAAATTCGATTTTTCCTCTTTTATGTTTCCCTCCCGACTAAGATCAAAAAGCGACCAATTTAGCTGCAGGCCAACATTATAGATACGCCCGAAATTATCTCTGGTTTGAATGAAGGGGCTGGGCTTGGCCCATACATTTCTGAAAAATGCACTAATGCCAGGGAAATAGGCTCCCTTGGCCCTTACGACTGCCTCATGCTGCAGTTTAACATTTAATAATTGAGCATCCAGGTCCGGGCGATTTATCAGAGCCTTTTTTACAGCTTGCGATTCATTGACAGATGTGGGTTTATATTGCAATGTATCTTTTAGTTCCACATTGCTATTCTGTGAAACGCCCATGACCCGATAAAGCTTTGCTTTGGCCTGCTCAAGATTATTTTTAGAGCGAAACATCTGGGTGCGATCGTTCGAGAGCTGTACCTTGGCCCGCAACAAATTAAAATTCGAGGCCGTACCGAACTTTTTCTTGTTCCTGGCATCCTGAAGCATTGAATCACTCAGTGCCACCTGTTGCTTGTTTACCTCATATTCCTGCTTTAGCAATAATACGTTCAGGTAAGCCTGATCCGTCTGATAAATAGTGTTTGCCGCCGCCGTTTGTATCTTCTTATCTGTCAATGCCTTGTAAAGATGAGCACCTTTGAGCCCGGCTGCAAAATCACCAAACTTGAAAATGGGTTGTTTCACATCAACCTGCAAAGAATAATTGTTTTTGAATCCAACCTGTATACTGCGGCCGTTAATTTCAAAACTATTTACTTTTTCCGGACGCCTGTAATTTGCATCCACTTTGACGGTGGGCGTATAAACACCCAGCGATTGTACTACGCGGCCCCGGGCATATTCTTTGTGTTCTATGGCCGACTGCAAGTCTCGATTATATATGAGCGCCAGCCTTACAGCACTCGGCATATTCAGCTGGCCGGTAATAAGCGGTTGTTTTCCCTTCTTATGCTTGTTTCCGACATGCAGTGAAGCCCGCGTCGTATCAGCCCGTTCTGCTTTTTTTCGCTGTATCCGCCAATTTTGATAGGCTTTACGCTGCGATTGATTCAAATCGGCATCGATGGAACTCTGAGTCGCACATCCGGCAATTAACATCATTACAATGACCGAAACAGCCCCAACGGGCCATCGCATTTTAAATTGATTTATCATTTTAAAATGCCTCCTAAAAAAACTTCTTTTAAAACTTTTGCCGCATCATCAGAAGAAAAACTGCGAGCATCGCCGGGCTTGAGAAATTGATAAGTTAGCGCCATACTGCTTTCCATGAGTATGACAGCTGCGACCATTGGATTGACTTCTTTAAAAATATTTTTGTCAATCCCCTCCTGAATGAGATTTGCAACTTTTTGCAGAATCTTTTTATACCGCTCATGCTCCTGTTGCTTTTGTTTTGAGCGGGTGTATTGCTGATCAATCAGCAACATCCTGAATAATTGCTGATGCTCCTGAAAAAAATTATGATGATACGTTATTACACGTGCAATTTTTTCATCCGGTTCTAAATCTGCTTCAAAAATTTCTTTCCCCCCTTCAATGAGCGGATCAAAACAGCTTTTAACCGTATCCTCAAGTAAATCCTCTTTGTTGTCAAAATAAAGGTACAGAGTCCCCTTGGCGACCCCGGCTTCTTCAGCTACCCGCTGCATTGTTATCCCTTCCTCCCCGTGGTCAGCCATTACCTTAAGTACGGCATTGCGGATCGCTTCGCGGGTCATGGATCGTAATTTTTTCTCTCGTTCTTCCTTTAACGTCATGGATTATATAATAATATCAGTTTTTGACCAGTCATTCATTATTTTGACCGGTCGGTCAACTTAAAAAAATATTCGTTAATCCCCAACTTTTATTTTTAAGCCGAATAAAAGTTGCCCCGCACTGACAATTCCAGGACGATCGCATATTTTTTGGGCAATTTTTTGGTGCATAGTTGATCAATGATTTTATAATTCTATTCTTCAAACGTTTATCACCCATTTGCTTCTTTACTTAATTTGTTATTTTTAGTTTTCGAGTGAAAAATATTTCAATTTAAATCAATTTTATGGTAGTTGAACAACAACAAATCACCTTGTCCGCTAAAGAGCGTGGATTTCATATTATCAC
>DASQZL010000119.1:0-4080 GCA_035638715.1 Balneolaceae bacterium | reverse complement strand
AATACTCCAGCTGGCATTGAATAATTTATTGCCAAATTGTTTGGCTAATACATGAACCAATTCATGTTTGAGGCTACTCGGAATTTGCTGTTTGGCAATGTGCAGCTGGTCCTGCTTCAACCATACCGGCACATAACTGGTGAATTTTGCCCCCACCAACTCCTTCTTTTGCCACGGGTTCCCATATAAATAGCTCTGGATTTTGGGAGCATTTTTGGGCCGATTGATCTGCAATATATTGGTTATTTGGTGATAATAGAATTCATGTTTTTTTGCAATGAATCCAATTTTATCATTCGAATATTGATTTTTGGCGTAATACAGGGTGAAATGAGGAGTCTGCTTAACGCCGCCCAGCTCTTTTTGCAGGTAGTGACGAGGTGAGGTGATACGCAGGGCCGGCAAGTGAGTATATCCGGCTGCCAAAAGCCCCGTGCAGATCAAGACGACTATTTTTGACTTCATCGAGTGCCAGAACGACGGGAGCCACCAAAATAATCCGATCCAGCTAAGGGTTAAGCCGCGAAAGAAAATCAAACTCCATCTGACTTTTACCGTTTCGTCATAAATGGGTCCCGGCCAGCCGCCCCAAACCTGGTTATAAAAATAAACCTGCGGATAGGTGAAGAACTCATAGCCAAATACACCAACAGCAAAGACGAGCAATAATATTATAGTAAAAAAACGCGGATATGGAAGACGCCAAATCCTGAACAGGCGTCCGATGGAATAGCCGAAAAGTACGCTGGGCCACGGATACAGTAGCCAGTATCCCAGGCCGTAAAAAGAAAAACATCCGGTAATGAGAGCATGCACCAGCAAGGGGAGGCCGAATAAATAGATATACCCGATTATCGATGCAGCCTGCCGGATATCCCCTCGTTTTAGCTGGCGGTTTGCGGCCGCTACCCATGCTGCCCAAAAGCAGCCTGTCAATGCCGCAGCTAATGCCGATTCGATATGAAAATTTCGTAAAAGAGGAATGAAAAGGCATCCGATGCCCACCAGGACAGGCAGTATGATTTTGATGATTTTTTTCCGCATTAACGATATGAAGCTGGTACAGCCAATTAATTTTGATTGAATTTAAAAACAATGACCGGCATAAAAGATTTGAAATATCCGCCCTATTATATTAAGATTTTGATTATTGTATTTCTTTCTAAGGCTACTTTTTTACACCACCGATAAGTTGAGGTGTGCATGAGAAATATTCAACTATATATCAATTTACTTAATAAATACCACTACTGTTCGGATATTGTATGCTCATAAAAGATTTTACTTTTATTAACGCCCGGAGTCGTTGAAATTTTTCCTATCCCCGGCTGATTCATGGTACAAATACCAGTATGCCAGTCCCGTTGTGAGCAAGCCGGCCAGGCCTCCGATATAAAATGAGATGGGAATATTCCATATATCGGAAATTACACCGAACCCCAAAGGCCCCATTACTTGTCCGGTGGAGAAGCCTGCTGTGTACACGCCGGTCACAGCTCCCATCCCGTGTACGCGTCCCCTTTCAGTTCGGATTGCCACTGTGGAAGCACGCGAGATTGCACTGAAGATTCCCATTACAACAACCAACAGAACCAGCCACACCATCTGCCGGATAAGAGGCACGGCCAGCGTAGTCAGAGCGGCCATCCCCCCGCCCAAAGCTACCAATTCAGCTCTGTGTTCGGCAATACGGTCAGCCAGTCGTCCAAACGGATATTGCAGCAAGGTGCCGGTGATCATGTAACTTGTGATAATAAGGCCTACCTGGCTGTGTGATAATGATGCAATACTAACCGCGTAGATGGGAAAAAATGAATTGAATCCCCAGCGGTAGAATCCGCGGCCCACCATATAAGAAAGGATTCCCCGCATGCTCCGATCTTTCAGTACATCTAAAAATGAATTTTGTGAATTATTTTCCTCTTTTTTATCCCGGTTAGTCTTTGACTTTGACCGGCGTGGGACGACAAACTGCACCAGCGCAAATCCTATAGCAGCTGCGGCTGCCATCACAAAAAATGGAGCATTAAAAGATACATGATCAGTGAGATACCCGCCTATCGCCGGGCCGATAGCGACGCCTCCAAACTGTCCGAGGTAAAAAAGATTCATCACCCGGCCCTCTTTTCCCTGGGGGGTGATATCGCCGATGTACGACTGGGCAATAGGTGTAACCATGGCAGAAGCAACGCCTTGACAAAACCAAAGAATAGCCAGAACAACAATTTGATGAAGCAGGATGTAGCCAAAAGAAAGTCCGGCATATAAAAAAAGACCGACAAGCATTATATTTTTTCGACCATATCGATCAGAAATCCGGCCAAATAGCGGACTGAAAATGCCACGCGCCAGAGCATAGCCCGCGAAAATGATGCCCACGATTGTCCCCGATGCCCCAAGCCGTTTTGCGAATGGTGAAAGCAGGGGCAGCAAAATTCCCATTCCCAGCATAGCGGCGCCATTCGCTATAAACAGCCCGGCAAACGCCGTTCGGGGAACGCGATCTGGAGAGGCAAATTGATTCGAAGATGCAGAACCGTCCATGTGAATATTTCTGATTGGTGGTATTCAGGCAGTTACGGAGCGTGTGATATATGCATAATTACTAAATTACAATTTCAGTTTTCCAGAAATCAACCACTTGAAATGACCAAATAACGGAAAATGGACTGGTATGGTTCATCAAGATAAGACGGTGGGCCAGATGTGAGAAGAGAACAGCTTTTACATCTTGCCATCTCTCATTTCACTCTTTACATTTTTGCTATTACCGCTGGAACATGGTCGTTAATACGAACCAGATATTCTCCTTGCGCTCGGTCAGCCGGCGTTTAAAATACGGGAACCAGTGGGTCCCGTAAGGCACATATATACGGGTATTGTACCCTTCGCCGGCGAGGGCTTCCATGGTCGGCTGGCGCAGGCCATATAGCATCTGAAATTCAAACCGGGCTTTACCGATGTTATTGGATGAAGTATAATTTTTGGTCCAGTTTATGAGTTTGTCATCATGGGTGGCAATACGGGGATAGGTCGTTTTATCCAGTAAGATTTTTGCATATTCTTTGTATGCCTTCCGGATAGCATCCATGCTCTGCAGGGCAATCCGTTCGGGTTCCTTGTAGGCTCCCTTACAAAGACGTATATCGGCGCCCATATCAGCAAGCTCGGGAATGTCGTCCTTGCTCCGATGCAGATAGGCCTGAATAACCAGGCCCACATGCTTGCCATAATGTTTAAATGCATCTTTAAATAAATCAATCGTTGCCTGGGTATGTTCAGAACCTTCCATATCAATACGTACGAACTGTTCTCTCTTGCGGGCGACCTCAAGTAGCTTAAAAATATTATCCCGACAATATTCCCGGTTGATATTTAATCCCATCATTGTCGCCTTTATGGAAATGGTTGCTTCGAGCCCTGCCTCATTTATCTCCTTTAAAAGTTGAATGTAATTTGCAACAGTCTCATCGGCTGTTTCTCTATTCGTTACATTTTCTCCCAGCAGGTCAAGCGTTACTTTTATACTTTTTTTATTGATTTCACGGACTTTCGGTAGGGCTTGATCCAGTGTTTCACCTGCAACAAAGCGCTTTGCAAACAAGAAGGGAAGTTTCATAAGCAGCGTTTATTTTTTAGTAACGTATTTGAAAAAATATCAATAGGTTTTAAAAGAGACAATATCTAACTTCGGGTTGTACTATCTAACAAATAAAAGGTTGAAATTTATCCGACTGGGTATATAAATTTTAAAAGAAGTGAAACACAATTTTTACATTGTCGTATGATTTATTAGGTAAAAACGATTGAACAAAGATGATCTATTTATTATGAATGCAAAAAAAGTGAGTGTAATTAGTGGGATAGCAGCGGTTGCAATTATTGGGTTGATGATAAAGACCAACCTTGCAAACGCCAGGCAGACCCAAAGCCATAAACCTTACGAAGTAAAAGAGTTTTCAATTCATACTCCGGGAAAATTAAATGTTCAGACTTCCGGCGGATATATCACTGTAAAAGGTTCCACTGGCAACAAAGTTCGGGTAGAAATGTATGTTACGAAAAACGGTAAAGCGTTGA
>DASQZL010000118.1:0-3294 GCA_035638715.1 Balneolaceae bacterium | reverse complement strand
GGTTTCGGGAATAAAAATTCGCATACATTGGACTTTTTTTCTTTTGATACCGTGGGTTGCCTTTCTCGTACTGTTGCGCGGGGGAACTATAACATCACTTTTATGGAATCTTTTATTTATTGGAGTATTATTTGTCTGTGTGGTTTTACACGAATTAGGGCATGCTTTAACAGCGGCGCGATATAATATTAGCACGAGCCAGATTACGCTCCTGCCCATCGGCGGTGTGGCAAGCCTTAAATCCATGCCAGACGATCCCAGGCAAGAATTGATGGTAGCCATTGCAGGCCCAGTCGTAAATATTACGATTGCTATATTACTTTACCTCATTTTCCCGGTTCAATCGTTTTTGGCTCAGGACCCTGAAAAATTGAAGCACGTTTTGACTTCGGTCAATGGCAGCAATTTTTATGTGTTTCTTTTTTTAGCAAATGCCATGCTGGCGGTTTTTAACCTGATCCCTGCATTCCCCATGGATGGCGGACGCGTTCTGCGGGCCGCACTGTCCATGAAGATGAACCGGGTGCAAGCTACGCGTATAGCAGCTCAAATGGGCCAGGCTATAGCTTTTTTATTTTTCTTTATTGGGCTCTTTGTAAACCCACTGCTCATTCTGATTGCCATTTTCGTGTACTTTGGTGCCCAGGGTGAAAACCTTATGGTTCAGCAGCTTGAACTGCTGAAAGGACGAAAGGTTCGTGACGCAATGATGACAAATATCACAACTCTGCGTCCTGAAGATTCATTACATAAGGCAGTAGAGCTCACGTTGTCGGGTACCGAGCGTGATTTCATTGTGATGGGAGAACAGGGGGTGCAGGGCGTTCTCCTTCAAAAAGATATGATCCGGGCCGTCAAGAACAAAAAAATGGATCTTGCAGTGGGCGACATCATGCATAAAGATTTCCAGGTATTTCAGGCCGGAGACGATATGATCAATATATATCAAAAGGTGCATGCATCAAGTGATACGTTTTTTCCGGTGATGGAACAGGGGCGGCTGGCTGGAGCGATCGATATTGCCAATATCAATGAGTTTATGATTTTCAGACCATCACTCGATTTTTAGATGCACACTGGAGATGAAAGCCAATAAAGTAAATAGTAGAATAATTCATATAGCTGCCATTTTACTGTCGCTGGTACTGATAGTATATACTATGGTCAGGGCCTATGCTATTTTACTCCCTATCGCGTGGGCCGTATTCATTGCCCTTATGATATTACCCGCTATCCGGTGGCTCGAAGCCAAAAAAGTTCCGCGTGCAATTGCCATTGTCATTGCTTTAGTTTTGGTAACAATCATATTAAGTGCGGTTATTTATGCGCTCTCGTTGCAGGTTGCCGGCCTACTGGCTGATGCCCCAACCGTGACTGACAAGCTGGATGGCTGGCTGACTGGCCTGCAGGTCTTTCTGAATAAAAACTTTGGGGTATCTCCCGAGATGTTTAGCCAGCAACTGTTTACTTCCCTTTCGGGGATGCTACAGGCGGGCCTGAGACAATTGAGAAATTCGCTTGTTTCCGTATTTCATACGCTCACCTTGATAAGTTTAATTCCCCTTTACGTTTTCTTTTTGCTGTATTATCGCAACTCATTTTACGAAGGAACACTTCGGTCATTTAAAAATCACCAGCAGCAGGCATCGCCTTTAATAATCCAGCTAAGTAAAGTGGTACAGCAATATTTAAATGGCTTGATCATCGTCACCTTCATTATAGGGGTGCTCTTTTATATCGTCTTGATTTTACTGGGCATAAAATTTGCTTTTTTCTTTGCTGTTCTGTTGGCTATCTTCAATTTAATTCCCTATATCGGGGTTATTGTATCGTCGGTTATCGTTATTTTATATGCATTTGCCACTACCAATTCGCTGATCTATCCTTTTGCCGTCTTAGTTTTGCTTTGGCTTATACAACTCCTGGAAAATTACCTGATCACCCCTTATGTGATTGGCTCAAGAATTAAAGTCAACCCCATGGCCACATTAATTGCCATCTTTGCCGGAGCTAAAATATGGGGCGTTTCAGGAATGATTTTATTCATTCCGATGGTCGGTGCGTTGAAAGTGATTGCCGATGAATTTGAACCGCTTAATCCGTTGGCTATTTTTCTGGGAACATCCCGGGAATACAAAAAAGACAGTGACTGATATGTCATCTACCATGGAATTAGTTAATCTTTATCAAAAATAATCGATTTGAATAAACCAGCCTCATGTGTAATCGATTTTCAGATAAAATAACCTTTTTTCACATATACCCCTTCCTGATGAAGAAGTCGAGATGTTTGACGTTCCTTATCGGATAATTGTTGATCATTGACTGCTACAAGATTTGCAGATACCAACGGAGAATTTGTGGTTTGAAACTTTGCTGTTAAGAGATTATGAGTGTAGTTCAGAATTGCTGTATGGATTGAATAATCCATTTTTAGCCTATAGTGTACTCACTTTTGGGGTCACTGGTGAAGGGGTTTCATTTTAAAACTCATACTGCCGAATAACATCTTCAAAACGGATCACTTTTTTTACCTCAGAAGCATCAAACAAAAAGGGCTCCACATCATTGGCCATCACGTCCATATCCAACTGCTGACAATGATCTAAAACGGCTTCTTTTAATGATTTGGGATTAGAAATATTAATCTTGGCTTCAAGATACTTGTAGTTAGGTTTGATATCCCGCCCCATCAGGTAAACGAGATCATAGAAATCCCTTCCCTTATTGCGATCCCGGTTTATGATAGCATAAAGTTTTTGTGCCATCAGTAGCGGCAAGGGTGTGGTCCAAATGGTGGTAAATACTTCAAAACGGTTTAGCAAAAATTGCTCTGGCTCATAGTCAAAGTGCTGGGGTTCGGTATCTAACTGAATAAGAATCTTTTCTTCTTGATGCCCGGATAATCCCTCCTCAAACAGTAAGCCAGGAAATTTAATGTGGCAATGCCAGGCTCCTTTCATCACCATTATAAGCTCTACTTCATATCCTTCACGCTGGAGACCTTTTTTGATCTCATTAGACACTTTTCCAAAAGCATCCTCTTTCAAAGAGATATTATCAAAATCCAGATCTTCCGAAAAACGGCGATTCCCATGCACGATACGAAGACAAGTGCCCCCAAGAAAACAAAGGTCTGTTGCAAACGGACTTTCATATAAAATTTCCAGTATTTTATACTGTAGGTATTCCCTGAGCATAAAGCGAGGAAACCGATGCAGCTCTTCGGGATAGTAGGGACGAATCTCGTTAAGTGGTAACATCAAGATAGGTTTTTAAAGTATTAAGTCGCTT
>DASQZL010000117.1:0-2717 GCA_035638715.1 Balneolaceae bacterium | reverse complement strand
GGCAGACCGGGGAATATGTTGGTATCCCAGTAATCGGCTCCAAATTCCGGCAAGCTGAGCTTCTGTCTCCGATTGATAGGTGATCGTTTCATCGGTACCGGCAAGTTGGGGTTGTGGCTTCGGTAAAGCTTTAAAATCCACCTTTCCACTGGGCGTATAGGGTATTTTGTCCAGCTCCTTTACAAATGTTGGGACCATATACTCTGGCAACGAGGCTGCAAGATGAGACATGAAACCGTCCCCATCTATCTTAATCCCGCGCTTGGGTACGTAATAGCTGATTAACTTTGGTTTACCAGCATGATCTGTAAAAGTATGGGTCAGACAATGAGCAATACCCGGGTATTCTGCTCCAACACTATTAATTTCACCTGGCTCGACTCTATAACCACGAATCTTAATTTGATGATCTGAACGTCCAAGAAATTCAATCGCTCCATCTTCGTTGCGTAATCCCAGATCCCCTGTTTTATATAAAACTGAATGATTGTCCAAATATAATGGAACTTTAATGAATGACTTTTTCGTCAAGTCATCTCTACCCAAATAACCCAGCGCAAGATTCCGACCAGCCAGATACAGTTCACCTATCTTCCCCTCATCAACCCGTTGCATATTCTCATCAAGTATCAAAATGCTGTTGTTTGTGATAGCTTTTCCAATTGGGGGAAGTTCCGGCCACTTCGAAGGATCTTCATCTAATAAGTGAGCAGAAATCACATGCGTCTCGGAAGGGCCATATTGGTTTTCAAGTATAGTACCGGGTAGTTTTCTGAAAAACTGCCGCATTGAGGTATCAACGCGCAGTTGTTCTCCCGCGGTTATGATCTCTTTGAGTGATTGCGGTAGTCTGTGAGTATTCATGGCCACCTCAACGAGACTTCGAAGTGCGACAAAAGGAATAAATAGGCGCTCAATTTTTAAATGGTTTATCAACTCAAGTAGTACACGTGGGTCACGGCGTTCCTCATCTTTGACTAAAAACAAGGTCCCTCCCGAAGCAAAAGTTGAAACGATTTCTTGAAATGATACATCAAAGCTGATACTCGAATATTGTATGACTCTTGCTTCTTTCCTGAAGTACTCCCTCTTAAGCTGCCATTCAATTAGATTGGACAAAGCACGGTGCGGCATTTCAATTCCCTTGGGCCTACCGGTAGAACCGGATGTGAATATTACATAAACTACATCTTCCTCTTTGATATGTAAATTAGGGGGTATATCCGGATATCGATCAAGGGATTCATTAATATGCGTCCATGTTAATATTTTTTGCGAAGTATTTTCAAACTTATCAAAAAATAATTCATGGATTATCAAAAGACGTAAATCAGCATCTGTCCTCATTATTTTCAATCTTTCTACAGGATAATTGGGATCCAGCGGTACATACGAAGCACCGGCTTTAAGGATTCCGATCATACAAGCTATCATCTCCATGGATCGATCCAGGCATATCCCCACACGATCTCCTTTACGCACCCCATGATGAATAAGGAAATGGGCAATTCTATTGGATAGCTTATCGAGCTCCTTATAGCTTAATTCCTCATCTTTAAAGTTGACAGCCGGTAAGTTCGCATATTCCTTAAATCCATGGTTGAGCCACCCGATTATTGTCTTATTAATAGATTGAACCTCATCAGCTTGCAGATTAGTGTAGTGCATACTTCTCGAAATAAGATATAAACTCTCTTGTTAAAGATTATTTCTAATCAAATCGAACTCTCTTCGAATTTTATGGCTGATGCGTGGGATAGTATGAGAATAAGATTCAGCCTCAAATACAAACTATTACTATTGGAATTTATAGTATTCAAATTTCCTGTTTGTTCCTAAACTGTTTAATTATTTGTCTTTTTGGTATTATAAAATGCCAAAGTCTCATCTTTGGGATATTTCACCCTTCAGCAGCTTCAATGCCATTTTTAATTGAACTACTTCTTCATTAGTATATACATATTATTTAGTGACCAATTCCATTAGAGCCTTGTCCCTTCGTCAAAGCCTATTTTGATAAATATTTATCACTACCATTGCAGGAGGGGGGGGCTGATAGGACAATAGCTACCACCCTAATAGCACTGCTTTCTGAACCGAATAACTTTTGGCCGACTGTTGAACGAAATCACATCATGAATGAATCCGTCATAAATAAAAATGAAAAGCGAGTATATATAAGTACAGCTGAATTGTGACTGATTTGTTTATTCCATAATTGGAATTTAATCCAACAGGTTTAAACGTTTATTTTGAACATTTTTTCTCTAATAATTTGATGTGATTTTTTATTTTTTAGCACATCATCGTGTTGTCCGCCTATCATGTGCGCCTCAAACTGACCGGCACACAATTCTTCGAATCCCCAAAATAGATCATCCCACCATCCTTGTACGGACAATTCTTGAAAATTATTTGCCTTTAAATGCGTGGCCCCTGATTTCAAATAAAGAATATCGCCGTCATATACGGTTTTTGGGTACTTGTGAACTGCTTTGACCTGGGAAAGTTGGCAATATAGTTTTCTATCGTGGACCGGCATTTTCATGGATAGTTTGACCCTGGCCCAAATTCGGTACACTTGCATTTGGTTTCTTACTATCTTTCTTAGTTTCAAATACCCCAAATGCATTTTTCTTAATTGCGGGTAAATTGGCAAATATTTGGCCAGCAGCGGATAAGTTCTCTGCGCATAATCGTTTTGAATGGAGGTTTCC